>JBDNGW010000413.1:0-6671 GCA_041689735.1 Leeuwenhoekiella sp.
CATATTATTTTTTATACCAGACTTGTGATCTTGCACTAATTTTTGGATTTTTGAAAGTTCTACATATTTCAAAATATGTGCTTTGGGGTCTAAAATGGTCTGTTCGGTTAATTCAATCCAAGCATAATCGGAGCGGAGCCACATATCAAAATCTGAATAATATCTGTTATGCGGCTTAAGTGTATTTTCTTTCAAAAAATATTTTAGACTTATTTCTTCACGTTCTTTCAGTTGTTTCTTATTTGTTCCATCCGAAGTTCTATAGAATGGAAGCATCTTTGCTTGGATATCTACTTCCCTGCTGTTTTTTATAACAATTTCGGCAACTTCATTATAAAATTCATAATTTTCCAAATGACCAATTGGTATCGATTTTAATAAATAATAATTGGCATATGAAAACATTGCGTAACGATCTTCCATATATTCCCTATGCAAAGATTGTCGCAATACCAATTGAGAAAAAATTCTCAATTGCGAAGTATAAATGTCGTTTTTTGAGAGATCAAAAGTATATTCTGAAAAATTATTTGAAAAAACCTTATGCTCCTTTGGAATTTGCGTTCCACCTATAAAATTATTCAGTCCAATTCCTGTTTCTAGAACATGGTTTTTGCAATTATAATTACCAAGTTCACTTATTATTTTTTGGAAAGCAGATTGAACAAAAATATCCAATCCTACAGTTTTGAACTGGTAAGTAGAGGCATTTTCAATGAAATACGAAGGTTTATAGGACACCTCAATATGCTTTACTTCATTACTTGAAGCAACAGATCTTGCGATTTTTAGTTCATCACTTTGAAGTAAGCCATAACTGAGGGTCTTAGTGGGAATATCTAGAGCCTTAAAGTTTTCTAATAAAAAACGGGAATCCATGCCCCCAGATAACTCCAGCAAAATGCTATTTCCTCTATGAACCTTACAAATGTTTTCCTGCACTTCTTTAACGAAAAACTCAGGGGTGACATTCTGCCTACTATATTTTTTTTCAAAACTTTCAATTGAATAAGAACCATTTTTTTTAAAATCAATAAAGCATGAGGGCTGGATCATTCTTATCTCTTCAATAAATGTCTCTTCATTATCAATCAATCTATTTTGATTAATATTTTTTTGAATATGAGAGTGATTAAATGTTATGGAGTCCAGATGACGATAAAGAAACTCAACATCTGTACTTATTATTAGGCTTTCTAAAATAACAAAATGTTTTCTGAAAGCAAATATATCGTTAGTGAAAAAAGTGGAATTAATGGTTTTATCCCAAATTAAGACATTAAACTGCCCCTCTATATATTCTGAAAACCTATAACCATATTCCGTATATTTTTGGGCGATAAATGCGGCTTGTTCTGCGTAACTATCGGAATTAAAAATCCATCCATCAATAAATACAGATAATTTCTCATTTTCAAAAAAGACTTGTCTATAATTTAAATGATGATAACTTAGCGTTACAAAATATTCAGCGCATTTTTTTTGAATAAACGGGTGACTCTTTTCAATATAAAAGCGGCCTTTAGATATATGCAGACCTATCATCTCAATATCTGTTTTAGAAATTCATCGACCACAAATTCTTCGGTGAGGTGCATGGAATCCAATGTTGCCCCGGCGATATGCGGAGTGATAATAACCGAATTGTTTTCTTTGGCGTAGGCCAAAAGTGGACTTTCCATTCTCCTTTCAAAATGGAGTTCATTGCTAAGAACATCTGCGGCAACGCCTGCGATTTGACCGGATTTCAAAGCATTTACCAGTGCTTGTTCATCGATGATTTCGCCCCGAGAGGTATTGATGAGCAACGCTCCATTTTTTATTTGTTTTATTTTTTGTTCATCTAAAAAATTTTCGTTCGCTGTATTGAGCGGAATATGAACGCTGAGAATATCGCTTTGGGACAACAAATGTTGAATGCTCAACGCAGCTTTAGGATGATCTTCCAAACTGGAATCTGTATCAAAGAAATGATAGTCCATCCCAAAGGCTTCCGCATACTGCGCAATTTGTTTCCCAACCCTACCAAAACCTAAAATACCCAATTTCAATGTATTTAGGTTACGCGATTTAAAGGCATCGCGATTCCAGTTTCCCTGCATAACGTCATTGTGTGCGGCAGGTATTTTTCGCAGTAACGCCAGCAGCAATGCCCAAGTATGTTCTGCGGTGGAAGGGATTTGCTCCAAAAATCCGGATTTTCCTTTAAGCGAGATCACTTCTATATTCTTTTCCTGCGCGGCAACATAATCAATATGGTTGAGACCGGTCGTGGGGGTCAATAGGAACTTTAGTTGAGAATCTTCATAAAATCCGGCATCAATATAATGTGCCAATCGCAGCACCAGCACATCGGCATTTCGCGAAACCGCTTTCAGTTCGCTCGTGCTGAATGGACCTTTTATGACATCTCCTTTTTCCAGCAGCCGTTTTTTAGCAGTTACCGAAAAATATTCAGGCTCTGCGATTACTATTTTATACCGTTTTCTTTCTTCCATAAGGGCATTAGGCGTTCCAAGAGGTAAACATCTGCGGGCGTATCTACGTTTACCCCCCATTTTTCATTCATTATATAAGCAGATTTTAAGGCGGGCATCATATTTTTTTCAGCTAAAAAAATATCCGCTCTAATAGCATAAATACAGCCATTTCTTAAATAATACGCTGGTAATTCCTGTCGGCGCTTTTTCTCCAGTTCGGGATAAAGGGCAATCATTTTATTATCATTAATTGCATATATCCTGGCTGGATGATTGTCCTCCACTTTTACCACACTGATCACCGCATCATTACCGCTTTGCACCAAAAGTTCCAGCGCCCGGTCAACATCACTTCCAGTACGCAAAGGGGCGGTGGGCTGCAGGAGCACAATTATATCAAATTGTTTTCCTTTTTTCTTCAGTTCCTCTACAATGAAACCTACCGTATCAGCCACATCTGATGTATCTCCCGCCAATTCTGCCGAACGCAGCATCACTTCAGCTCCATAATCTTCAGCAACCTTGGCGATTTCTTGTGAATCTGTACTGACGATGAGCTCGGTGATTTTTTCACTTTCTTTTCCACATGCAATGGCGTAGGCCAGCAAAGGTTTACCGTCAATTTCCAATATGTTTTTTCCGGGAACTCCCTTGCTCCCACCGCGTGCCGGAATGATGCCTAAAATTTTCATCAATAGGTAATGGTTTTATGATAACGCAGTTCTACTGTAGCTAAAACATCAGCAATCGCTTTCCCGGCGCCTCCATTGCCAAAATGGAACGCGCGTTGTTTTTTACCGCCAGCTATACACTCTTGAATAGCTCGGGCAATTGCCTTTTTATCATAATCAACGTCCACTACATTATAACCGCGCTGCCTATTGTGCTGCCTCGTACCAATGTTTACCACTGGAATCCCGAGATAACCGCACTCGCGGATACCCACACTTGAATTACCTACCAAAGCCGCTGAATGATTGAGCAGGCATAGAAAGTCCTGCGGTTCCATATTTTTGAAAAAGCGGATGTTTGTGGGGTTTTGTAATTCCCTAAACGTCCGGATTCCCTTGGAAGTCCCATCAGCACCGGAATCCATATTGGGCCAAAACCAAAAAGTGGGCAGCCCACTTTCAGCAACAACCTCCAGCGTTTTCGTAACGTCGTCCTTCGCTTGTTGATATTCATTGGTTACCGGATGCTGCATTACGACGAGATATTTACCCTGCGGCGAAATTTTTGCGCCCACACCGCCATATTTTTCAATCACATCAAAAGATAGAGGCTCGTTAGAAACCTGTTCAGCCAAATCAATGGACGGGCAACCGGTATTGATCACAAATTCTGGGTTTTCCCCGAGGCGGATAACACGTTCTTTAGCCTCTTCGGAAGCGACCAAATGTAGATCAGCCAACTTGGTATTGGCGTGGCGTACTTTTTCATCAATGCTGCCCGTAACTTCCCCGCCCTGAATATGCACCAATGGAATATTTTGATAAGCCGCTGAGATAGAGGTCGCAATGGTTTCAAAACGGTCTGCAATGGTAATCACGGCATCCGGCCGCAAGTTATAAAATACATTCGCAAGTTCCATCACGCCAAGTCCGGTGGTTTTTGCCATGGCGGTGGGGTTTTCGCCTTCAAGCACCATAAAGACTTTTTCATTGATTGTAAAGCCATCACGTACAATAAAATCGGCCGCGTTCCCGTACCGGTCTAGTAAAGCCGAACCGGCAATTACCAATTGAAGTTCTAGATCGGGATGCGCTTTTATTGCTGTCAAGGCTGTTTTAATCCTGCTGTAGGAAGGACGTGCAGTAATGACCACACATATTTTTCTTTTATTCATTAAGTAAACATTATGTTCAGAGGACGAATGAAAATGACAGTTTTTAGGTTTTTATTTGTTGTATTTGACTAAGAGCTTGTTTAAACTGACTCCTTGCTGATTTACATCCCGTATAGCTATCGGGAGAAAATCAGTTTGAATTGACTTTAAATAAGCTCTAATGCTTCCTAATAAAATATTTAATTTTCGTTTTAATTTTGGAACTAAACCAGTAAAATAACTGCACTCTTGTGGGCTGAATAAAAACAACCTTAAGTCCACCTTGATAATCCTCACTTTTTTTTACTGAATATCCGCCATTTTTGCTAAGTGAAATTAATTGTACATATCTGAAATTTTTAAAAATTCTCTTTATCGTTTCAACTTGATTAGTTCTATCCCCTTCAATTAAAATCATTACCATTGGGATTTATTAATGATCGTACGTTTTCTAAATTGTTTTCCGCGCCATCAACAATTATAAGATCAAAAAACTCTGAAGTTTGAATTTCTGATAAATCCTCATATAGATTTAATTTGTCAAAATGTTCTCCTAAATTTGTTGGGGTTTTCCTTAAGCAAAATTCATTTGCCTCCGTACCAAAAACTTCAATGTTCAAATTTTCTTTTTCGGAGAACTTAATAATACTTCCAGAGATTGTTCCTATACCCACGCCTATTTCCAGAATCTTCTTTACGTTGAATTTTTTTATTAAATGCAGAATGTTTTTCAGTGCAAACTCGCTTACAATATGTTCGCTACCCTCATAACTGCAAAATTTTTTATACTGATTAAGGGAAAATTGGTCTATGTCCGTCATTCTAAATTATTTCGCGTTTCATAATCCTATATTTTAAAAATTAATCCACCAAATCATTTCCATTCAAAAATTCCCATTTTTTCATGTCTTTTTTCAATTTTTTACCAATAACCTGTTCAAAACGGGATGCGTTAATACCATGATTTTTTGGTTTTTTTGCTTCGAGATCTTCAAATTGAAGCACGTAACCTTGAGGTAGATCTTTATTGACAGCAAGGGATTTTTCAAAAATACCCTTTAATTCGGTAAAAAGCGAATTATCTCGTTTATCTACGGGATGTTTTTTCGCTTTGTAGATTGTTCGTGCATATTTAACCAACTGAGTAATTTCTTCCATTTCCAAAGAAGAGGAAGCGTCAGGGCTGGGATCATTTTCACGATCAAAAACCGCATGAAATTCCAAGATTTCGGCTCCCAGGGCCACTGCGGCAATACCGGTTTCCACTTTTGCTGAATGGTCTGAAAAACCTACTGTAACACCATAGCGATCCTTGAGTTCTTGAATAACGTTAAAGCCAAACTGCTCGGGTTGTGTGGGATAACTGGTGGTGCATTGCAGTATGGAAAACGCAACTTTGTGCCGGCGTAGAAAGTCAACCGTTTGATCAAGTTCTACAAAAGAACTCATGCCGGATGAAAGTATGACGGGTTTACCGTTCTGAGCGACTTTTTGCAATAACAGGAGGTTATTAACCTCTCCAGAGCCGATTTTATAGCGTTTAACCCCGATTTCTTCAAGTAAATCCACAGCTGCATTACTGAATGGCGAACTCATAAATTCCATTTTATGCACTTCGCAGGTCTGTTTCAGCTTTTGCCATTGCTCAAGCGAGAATTCCATGCGTTTCCAATAATCAAAACGGGTTTTATCATCTGAAAAACGAACTCGAAAGGGCTCAAATATGCTACTTTCCGCGGCCGCGATATGCGTCTGGAATTTTACGGCATCGACCCCAGTTTTGGACAAAGCTTCAATATAATCCAGTGCTTTTTGAAAACTGCCATTATGGGCCTGGCCGATTTCCGCGATGAGGAAGGGTTTTTTCATGTGGTGTAAAATAGTTAAAATGTCTTTACAACCAACGCTTCTCGATGTATTTTTAGTTTTCAGCTGTTGTTTCGACTAAAATTATTCGAAGGGACAACCATGTCAGGTCGAGTGGCTTTTGAGGCGCGAGCCGAGAAAGTTATATCGAGACCCTTCTGAAAATGAAATCACTCTTTTTAACGAACGCTTCTCGATACATCCCGATGAAAAATCGGGACACTCGAAGAGACAACCATGTCAGGTCGAGTGGCTTTTGAAGCGAGAGCCGAGGAAGTTATATCGAGACCTTTTTTTAAGACGAAATCACTCTTTTTAAAGAACGCTTCTCGATACATACCGATGAAAAATCGGGACACTCGAAGTGACAGGGATGTCAGGTCGAGTGGGCTTTGAGGCGTGAGCCGAAAAAGCTGTATCGAGACCTACCCATATTTAGGATGCGGTAGTTTATTTATCTTTTGTATTGTTACTTTTGTTACCGGTTTCCTAAACGAAAG
>JBDNGW010000414.1:0-7172 GCA_041689735.1 Leeuwenhoekiella sp.
GCAGATGGGTGTTGCTTCTCTGAATCATCCAGCACATGCAGCAATGGTTCCTATGGGATTTGGGGCCGGTGTGGGAAGAATTGGCGATTATTATGAGCAGGGGAATTGGTTCAGGGGAGGGGCAATTCAGTTATTATTTACAAACTGGCTCTATTGGGCCCAGCATGATGTTTTCAGGCCGAAAGTGCCTTCCGGTTTAAGCAGGGAAGACCTTCTTAGAGTTCAAAGATTTTATGATCTTGAACCCGAGATGCCGGAAGTTGATTGGTCCAAGGCGTTCTGGCATCTGCCATTAAGCGACATGTTCAATTATCTAGGTGCTCCTAAAAACATCTGGAGTGAACTTTTAAAGCGAAAACCCAATGATACTGAATGGTATAAAGGTGGACTTTATCATGATGATATGCCATTCGGGGTTCCTTCATTCTGGTTTATTTCCTGGTATGATATTGCAACTAGCCCAAATATTGCACTTGTGAATCATATCCATAATAATATACCCGATAAAAAAGTTGCCAATAATCAATATATGGTAATAGCTCCTTCTAAGCATTGTGGTTTCTGGGGTGATACCGAGGAGACGGTTATTGGAGAAAGATATATAGGGAATGCAGCGATGGATTATAATGGTTTGATTTTTGACTGGTTCGATTACTGGTTGAAAGGAACGGAAAATAAGGTAACCGCCAAGTTGCCATATGTACAATACTATACCATGGGGTCCAATAAATGGCAATCCGCCGATGAATGGCCTCCAGCGAATACTGAGATGGTGCCATACTATCTGAACAGCGCAGGTAATGCAAATAGTCTAAATGGTGATGGTAGCTTGAGTGTGAAAAAGCCCGGTAAATCGGATAAATTTGATACGTATAAATATAATCCTGCGAATCCCGTAACGTCCTATGGTGGTAATTTTTGCTGCTATGGCAATGCAATTGAAGTAGGATCTTTTGACCAACGTGCTATGGAAATGAGAAATGATATCCTTGTTTATACATCGGAGGAGCTTAAGGAGGGAATAGAAGTAACAGGTTTCATTGAGACAGTCCTGTACGTTTCCTCTGATGTCAAAGATACAGATTATACCATAAAATTGATTGATGTTTATCCTGACGGGAAGGCATATAACCTGGATGAAACTATACAGAGAGCAAGATACCGCGAAGGGTATGACAGGGAGGTTTTTATGGATTCTGGGGAAGTTTACAAAATAAAACTGACCCCAATGGCAACAAGCAATTATTTCGCTGAGGGACATAGAATACGTATCGAAGTATCAAGTAGTAACTTTCCCCGATTTGACAGAAATATGAATACAGGTAGCAATAATTACGAAGAATCGGAAGGTATAGTCGCAACTAATAAAATCCATCATTCAAAGGACTATCCTTCTGCAATAAGGCTTCCTATTGTTGTAAGATAATTATATATTAAAATCTAAATTAGAGCTTTATGCATTACCTAATTTAAAAGTACGGCGATTCCCATTTGGGATCGATAGATGAAGTTTAAAAAAATGTTATATGAAATCATATTTGTTATACGGGAAAAAGGAGGTGCGTTTTTATGAAATCCCCTATCCAGAAACGGATTCTAACGAAGTCGTAGTAAAGGTACTGGCCATAGGGATATGTGGATCCGATATCAATTATTATAAAGGTGCAAAATTGGTGATTTCATACCAAAATAACCATTTGCTCTGGGTCATGAGATTTTTATGATAATAGAAAAGGAATTCTCTTTATCTACTGGCCTGAAAAAAGAGACTACGGTACTTATCAACCCATCCAGACCCGTAAAACATATATCCTTTGTAAGTCCGGAAAACTCAACCTATTCCCTTCAATGAAATATATTGGGTCGGCGAGCGAAATGAAAAGGAAATGTCTTGAAGATATAACAAAAGTTATTGGCTTATTGAAGCACGAAGACCTGTTGCGCTTTCTATGAAGCTCTAATTGGGGTCTGCTGATTTTCGATAAATTACCTCATAATATGGTGGTTATCAACAAATTATGTTGATAAATCAAGAGGGAAAGATGTACTAAAGTGCAAGGGTTTTCGTGTTTTTAGGTTATAATCCTTGCACTTATGATCAATTACACGCCCTCTAACCAGCTGACCCTTGAAGGGTTTTCCCAACCTTTTGAAAATGAACTTTCCCTAGAAAACCGCTGGGTCAAACTGGCCGAAGTGGTGCCATGGGACGAGCTGGCCATTGTTTACGCTAATTCCCTTGACCCGGTAAGGGGCCGGGAATCCCTGGACATACGTATTGTCATTGCGGCAATTATTATCAAGCACAAGCTGCAACTGGACGACAGGGGCACCGTGCAGATGATAAGTGAGAACCAGATCACGGAATTCGATACCGAAAAAGGGAAAACGTATACCATACAGGGACTTTAAATGATCTGAAGAGAGTTTGCTTGGGCCATTGAAGTATTAAGGAAGTTCAAATTTTAAAAGTTTGAAGTTCATAGAAAGGTTCCGGCTAATTTACCGATATTTCCACAATACTATCGCTGTTGCGAAAGCTAGTAACTCTATAAACCAAAGATTTGATCAGTACTTAATTTGACTTAAATTTAAATGCCATTATATTCATTTAACAAAGCACGTATCCCACTAATATGAAATACATCACCTGCATAAAGCCCGGAGAATTTCGCCTTGAGCAAAAGCCCAGTCCCATCCCGAAAGTTGGGGAGGCTCTGTTGCGCATCCACCGTGTGGGAATCTGCGGCACAGACCTGCACGCCTATGCGGGAAATCAAGCGTTTTTTACGTATCCCAGAATTTTGGGACACGAACTCGCTGCGGAAGTGATGGAGGTTTCAGTAAATGACCGTAATGTAAAAAAAGGCGATAAGGTGGTCATGCCGTATATGAACTGTGGAAAATGTCTGGCCTGTAGGAAAGGAAAGACCAATTGCTGCTCAAATATAAAGGTTTTGGGGGTTCATATTGATGGTGGGATGCAGCAGGAAATAACCGTAAACACAGCGCTACTCATACCGACAAACAATCTTTCCTGGGAACAAATGGCTGTTGTGGAACCGCTTGCCATTGGCGTCCATGCCATAAAAAGGGCAAACGTTGTAAAAGGCGAAACCGCGGTGGTGGTGGGCTGCGGCCCTATAGGTATCGGACTTATTAAATTTCTGCAGCTCGTAGGCGCAAGGGTCATCGCCCTGGATAACAATGAGGATAGGCTCCGTTATGCAAAAAACGAAATGGGTGCAGATGCCATTGCTAATGTAAGTCACGATCCGGTCAAGGCGGTTGCCGATTTTACAAACGGCGATTTTGCCGATATTGTTTTTGACGCGACGGGAAATAAAAATGCCCTGGAAACTGGAACGGATTTCATGGCCCATGGTGGCAGATATGTTTTGGTGGGGCTTTCAAAAGGGGATTTAATCTTCAATCATCCAAAGATCCACGCCAAGGAAACCTCCTTGTTGTGCAGCCGTAATGCTACATTTGACGATTTTCGGGATGTGATCGAGAATATTCATGAATTTCCGGTTTCCTCATTTATCACGCATCATAGTTCCATCGATCAAATGATATCTGATTTTGATAGTTGGCTAAAACCCGAAACGGGTGTGATCAAGGCTATGGTTACATGGAGTGAAGATGGAACTTAAAAATTGAACGAGCCCATTTCCATTCACAAAGCTTTTCTATATGATGAAGCATTAGGGTAAATAGTTGTGGCTGTATGTTGTTTTATCAATAGAAAAATAAATTTCGCTAAAATAATAGTTTATTAGTTTGTTGACATTAGGGTTGGATTAAGTAAACTTTTAGAAAATCACAACCGGAAGATCAGCTCTCGACAATATCGAAATTTTTGTAAAGAACCTTTTCATAATATTTCTAAAATAAATTGAAGCACTGATTAAATGATAATAGACGCACATCAACATTTTTGGAAATACGATAAGCTAAAGCATAGCTGGATCGATGATTCAATGAAAGAAATCAGGAAGGATTTCTTGCCGGAAGATCTAAGGGCCATTTTTAAACAAAATGGTGTGGATAGCTGTATTGCGGTTCAGGCCGACCAAAACCTTTCAGAGAATGATTTTTTGTTGAACCTGGCCAAAAGCAACACATTTATCAAAGGTGTTGTCGGCTGGGTGGATTTTAGAGCTGACAAACTGGAAAGTCTTCTCGAACTATATGCCGAAAATCCGGTTATGAAAGGCTTTAGACACGTGGTGCAAGGGGAGCAGGATCCCAATTTTCTGCTGCGCAAGGATTTTTGCCACGGTATAGTTAAGTTAAATACGTATACGTTTACCTATGATATTTTGACACTTCCACACCAGTTGGGAGCGGTACTGGAATTTGTAAAGAAATTTCCCAAGCAGAAATTCGTCATCGACCACATTTCTAAACCTTATATAAAAGATGGGTTTTTTGATGGATGGGCCTGTTTAATTAAAGAGATAGCCTTGCATGAAAATGTATATTGTAAGGTCTCTGGGCTGGTCACTGAGGCAGATTACCATTTGTGGAGCTTTGACCAACTCAAGCCTTATCTAGATCATATCACAGAATGTTTTACACCTCAGCGCTTAATGTTCGGCTCAGATTGGCCTGTCTGCTTAGTTGCAGCCTCTTATCCCCAAGTCATGGGAATCGCCGAAAATCTTGTCAAGGACTGGTCGGCGAATGAACAAGAAATTTTTTGGGGCAATAATGCAGCCGAATTCTATACTATCGCTTAATATGGATCTCAAGTTGATGGATAAGGTGGTTGTGATTACCGGTGCAGCCGGGATCAGGGGAAGCATAGGCCAGACGCTGGTTACGGAACTGGCTGACGAGGGCGCAGTCCCGGTCCTTATCGATCGGAATGACAGGGGCTATGAATATGAAGAGGAACTTCGAGAGCGCGGTATCGATAGCGTTTTTCTTCAAACCGACCTTTCTGATCCCATCCAGATAAAGAATTCCATGGCCAAAATCGGCGAGAAATACGGTAGGATCGATGTTCTGGTAAATAACGTTGGCGTTAATGATAGTGTGGGACTAGAATCCAGCATTGAGGATTTTATCGATTCCTTGAAGCTAAATCTGATCAGCGCTTTTGCGATGACAAAATACTCGCTCCCTTATTTAAAGAAGGCACAGGGAAATATTCTGAATATCGGATCCAAAGTCGCACTTACGGGACAGGGCGGCACTTCCGGTTATGCCGCCTCAAAAGGTGGAATATTAGCACTTACACGGGAATGGGCAGTAGATCTCCTCCATTATAATATTCGGGTAAATGCCATTATAATAGCTGAAAGTTTTACCCCGGCTTACAAGGACTGGCTTGATATCAGTAGTGATGGGAAGGGAAAAAAGGCGGCCATTGAGGAAAAGATACCATTTCAGAACCGTATGACCACCCCGATCGAGATAGTCAACACCTGTAAATTTATAATGTCTGAATGTTCATCCCATACAACGGGACAGTTTCTCTTTGTCGATGGGGGATATGTCCATTTGGATAGAGCCTTATAGCCTAGAAATATATAACACCAGTTATGAACGAGCATGCCAAAATACCTGTAGTAGCAAAATCAATCCTGTTGCCCTTTATTCTGATTACTACTCTCTTTGCCTTATGGGGTTTCGCAAACGATATAACCAACCCAATGGTTTCAGCCTTTAAAAAGGTCCTGGAACTGGATAATTTTCAGGCTTCACTAGTACAGCTCGCCTTTTATGGCGGTTATTTTACCATGGCGCTACCTGCTGCAATTTTTGTAAACCGGTTTTCCTACAAAAAAGGTGTCTTAATGGGTCTGGCGCTTTACGCTATAGGGGCCATGCTTTTTTATCCGGCAGCTGCTTATGAGGAATTCGGTTTTTTTCTGGCCGCCCTTTATATTCTGACCTTTGGCCTGGCATTTCTGGAAACCACTGCGAACCCCTATATAATGGCTATGGGAGATGAAAGAACTGCCACCCGGCGCCTAAATCTGGCGCAGGCATTTAATCCCATGGGCGCTCTAGGTGGGCTCATCGTCGCGCAGAATTTTATACTTGGATCACTGCAATCTGACGATCTTAACCTGGTCGGGATGCCAATTTATGAGACCTTACCAGAAAATGCTAAGGTGCTGGTAAGGACATCAGATCTTCATGTGATTAGGGATCCATATGTGATTCTTGGTATTGTAGTGATCATATTCTTCGTAATTATACTACTTGTGAAAATGCCCAGAATACATATCAAGAATCCAGGGTATCCATATAGGGATCCGTTAAGAGGCTGTTCAGGCACCCCAAATTTTATGGAGGGGTTATCGCTCAGGCCTTCTATGTAGGGGCACAAATTATGTGCTGGACCTATTTGTGCCAGTATGCGGAATCTATAATCTATAGGTATCGATACGCAGACGGCAGTCAATTACGGCATTGCTGCCCTGTCGGTATTCCATATTGGACGATGGATTGGTACAGCATTGCTACGCTATATCCATTCGGAAAAACTACTGTTCATTTTTTCCTTGGGAGCGATGGGCTGTACTTTGGTCACCATGTTCGTTCCCGGGATGATAGGTCTTTATGCGCTTGTAAGTATTTCGCTCTTTATGTCCATTATGTTCCCCACCATTTACGGGATAGCACTTGAGGGACAGGGAGAGGATGCGAAATTTGGGGCCGCATTTCTGGTAATGGCCATTGTGGGCGGGGCTTTGATGCCCGCTTTACAGGGTCTTATTCTGGATATTGGAGGAATAGGTTATACGGACACTCTAATCTTAGGTGTTCCGGAAGTCAATTTTTCCTTCATCCTCCCGTTCCTTTGCTTTATAGTGGTGGCCATTTATAGTCGTAACGTTTATAAAAATAGAATTAAATAAAATGATAATGACAAAGCGATACTGCCTCGCCTGTGATCTAAAAGATGACCCCAACTTATCAAAGAATACAAAAAATACCATGCCCAGGGAAAGGCCAGACCTGAAATCACCGAAAGTATTAGAAATGCAGGGGTTTTGGATGTGGAAATCTATCTTATCAAAAATCGTCTTTTTATGATTATGGAAACCAAAGAGAACCTTAGGATCTGTATAGAAATAACCTGCCCGTTGCTACGTGTTCTTTTGCTTGCCTACTGCGTTGAAAATACTCGTCATAGCTACGGCTATGCCTGC
>JBDNGW010000415.1:0-3491 GCA_041689735.1 Leeuwenhoekiella sp.
ATCTATGGTGTCTGACTGACCACCTCCCAGTAATTTCGTATGCACGATAATGGCGTCTGTATTTTCTGGTATATAATCATTTTCTGCGGCGCCAGCTGCTTCATTTCCAAAAGCAGGAATTTCCGTTCCCTGAGTAAGCAGTACAAAGTTGTGACCCATAACCTTAATATCCATTTTGCCAGTGTGACGCAGGGTCAATCTAATAGGTTTGCCCGCAGGCACACGTATTTCTGATTTGTTGAACTGCATTTGATCTGTAGCCAGCAAAACAACTTCAGTTACATTGGCATCTTCTTTTGAAGCAGCAGTTGATGAGTTATTAGACTGCAATTTCACTTGTTCTTTTTCTTTCTTTTCAGAATTTCCGCAGTGTATCATGGTAAATGCCAAAGCTACAAGCGCCAGTTTTCTAAGGGTTTTCATAGTTAAAATAATTTAATCTCGATTAACGTTACCTGCCCGCAATGAGCGTTTTTTAGATAGGGACAGGTCTTTTAAAATTAACATCGAATATACTGAAGATTTACGCCTTTTGCAACGCTTTTTTAAAGTTTGACTTCCTCTGGAGCGTTTAACTTCTCAAGCTTATCTCGAATTGAACTTTAAATTTTCGATTTATATCTGTTGGCTTGCCTTGGATTCTTGATTTATCTGTGCACAAAGGACGAAATTTAGAAACTATTTCCAGTCAACCCCGGCGATCTTGACTCGAGATTGTTGCTTATTAAATAAGGCATTTTTATAGGTTTTCCTCAAAAAAAGACAGCACGCGTTGCTCGCTGAAATAATTTTCGCCAAAGCGGTGAAAGCCCACATGACCGCCATATTCAGGAATTTCCAAAACTAATTTCTTGTTATTTCTCGCTGCATCTTCGGGATAGCATGCCGCATCCAAAAAGGAATCATTTGCAGCATTGAGCAATAAAGTAGGTACTTGAATGTCTGGAAGAAAAGCAAGGCTGCTGCTTTTCTCATAATAGTCTGCAGCGGATGTAAAACCGTTTGCCGGCGCCGTATATAATTCGTCAAAAAGGCGCAAGTTTTTGATTTTTTTAAGGATATTTTGATCCATCTTTTGAGGAAAATAGGTCATTTTCTGCCGGTATTTTTTCCGAAGACCCTTTAAAAAGGACCAGTGATAAATCGTGTTTTGGCGCATGCCAAGAAGTAGCAGCGAACTTTTTAAATTCACGGGGGTCGAGATGGCGGCGGCGGCCTGTAGTTGCGGTGGTCTGCTTCTCTCTTCACCAAGATATTTCAATACAATATTGCCTCCCAGACTGAAACCGCAGAGAAAAAGTTGGGCGTTTTCACGTGTTTTTGCAATGGCATCAAGCACTTCCGCAAGATCTTCCGTGGCACCAGAATGGTAGGAGGAGTAGGCTTTGTTGATTTCGCCGCTACAACCCCGCAGGTTGATCGCGGCGCAGTCGTAGCCATTTTCATTCAAAATTCTTGCCTGGCCCAGTATATAGGGACGTTGCGCATTTCCTTCAAGACCATGCAGGAGAAATACGATCTTTGTTGCTTCTTTTCCAGCTTCGGAAAAGCTCCAATCTATATCTACAAAATCACCATCTTTGAGAACCATACGCTGCCGCTCTTGCCGCACGCCTTGTACATATCTCAGTTTTGCAGAAAAAATGGTTGAAAAATGCCCATTTTTAAAAATTCCTGAAGGTTTGTAAGTGGATGGCACTATGGGCATTGATACGGGAATAACTTCTTTGGTTTATACAAGTTTTGGCAAATTGTTTTCCTTGAGCCTGTCACGGAAATTAATTTAATTGATGCGGTACAGCGCGGTCATTGGAAAATAGTATTGAACGTCTATTAAAAAACAAAAAAAAGGATGTTCTTCCAAGTATATCTAAAAAGGAACTTCTATCGTTAAGTTGAATGTAAAGTGGTGTATCAGACAATCACATATTTTTGGTCAGGTCAAGGCAATATATTATTTTATAGCCGTAGCTATGGAAATATTTTTTAACGAAAAAATGGCCCAAAAAATGCCTTAAACTATACGTCGGCTTATGTATAACGTAACACTAAGTCCTATTTTTTATGCAAATGTAACCCTTGTATTAGGAAGTGCAAAGTCGTTAAGATATTTACAACAACTTAAGGAATTAAAAGCAATACCTTTGATTTCTTGTAATTAAATGTAATTAAAAAGAGCACATGTACTTAAAGAATTTTGAAATTCGGTGGAGCGATATAGATGCAAACCGCCACTTGGCCAATTCAGCCTATATCAATTTTATGAGCCATACCAGGATGAGCTATTTCATGGAAAACGGTTTTGGCGTGAAAGAAATGGCCAAGATCAACTTGGGGCCAGTGGTTTTTTATGAGCACATGTACTATTTTAAAGAAGTTTTTTCAGGAAAACCGGTTCAGGTATCTTTACAGTTAAAAGGCCTTGCCGAACAGGGTAAGTTCTTTGAATTTGCACACAATTTCTATGATCACGAAGGCAATAATTTTGCAAGATGCGAAATGATGGGCGCATGGATAGATCTTAAAAGTCGCAAGCTTACCACAATTCCCGATACACTTTTAAATAATCTTTTAAAATTAGAAAAAACCGAAGATTTTAGGACACTTACAAAAGAAGATACCCGTAGTACAGGCAAAAAACCGCTGCATTTAAGTCAATAACAGGTTCTTTTTAACCGATTTTTAAAGGTTTTGTGCGGTTTTGAAGCGTTATTTTCAAACTGGGCAAATATAGCAGCCTACGGATCAAAGCAAGATGCTCCGCCTTTGCCACTTTATTCTTTATCGTCACGGTGAATGGCTTCTTTTGCCTCAGCGACCGTTTTCTTACTGTTTCCTATAAATATATCGCCATTATTTACGATAACCGGTCGTTTCAAAAAGGTATAATGTTCCAGGATTAGGTTGCCCATGGCATCGTCATCCAGGTTCTGATCCTTAAGGTCGCGTTCTTTATAAAGACGTGCACGCTTGCTGAATAGCGCCTCATAATTGCCGGCGAGATTATAGAGTTCTTCTAGTTGTTCATTGGTTATGGGATCTGTTTTGATCTCTTGTTTAATAAAAGATGAAGGCAACTCAACTTCATTCATTATGCGGCCACAGGTATCACAGGAGGAGAGGTAATATATTTTTTTCATTGGTCGTGATTTTAGGTGAAAAGTAAGTGTATTTTAAATGAAGACTTGAGTTCCACGTAGATAAATTTGTGTTCAAAAACGGATCGTTCAAGTGATTTTTTTAAATTTATCCTGCTGGCAGGTCGAGATTAGTTTGTCATGCCTTTTTATTCTTTTGTGTTGAGTCTCATTTTTAAAAGATCTGGTTTAAATCCAATCTTGTTATAGGCTTTTAGGATCTGTTTAGAAATAACCTGCCCATTTCTATGGGTTCTTTTGCCCAGCAACTGCGCCTGCCTTTGCCGGTAGGCAGGTTGAAAATACTCGCCATAGCTACGGCTATGTCTGCGTTTTTCGCCTTGTTGATGAACA
>JBDNGW010000416.1:0-2356 GCA_041689735.1 Leeuwenhoekiella sp.
ATTCTACTACGCTGAAATCGTCTGGCGGGCCGATCACGCAAGACAACACTTCTGTAGAATATTACGGAACAATCTTCGCTGCAAATGAGAGTCCGCTGCAGGAAGGACTCATTTGGGTAGGCAGTGACGACGGACTTATACACGTTACCCGTAATGGCGGTGAATCTTGGGAAAATGTAACGCCCAAAAAAATGCCGGATTGGATGATGATCAATAGCGTGGAGCCTGGTGCCTTTGACCCGGGAACTTGTTATGTGGCGGGCACGAAATATAAATCGGGTGATTTTGCACCGTATCTCTATAAAACTGAGGATTACGGTAACACCTGGAAAAAAATAACTGACGGCATACCCGCGGAAGATTTTACCCGTGTGATTCGGGAAGATCCCAAGCAGAAAGGTTTACTGTATGCGGGTACGGAAACGGGCATGTATATTTCCTTTAACGACGGGGAGAATTGGAAGCCTTTTCAGCTGAATTTGCCTATTGTTCCCATTACAGATCTGGCGATTAAGGACAATGATCTTATCGTAGCGACGCAAGGTCGCAGCCTATGGATTATTGATGATCTAACGCTTCTTCATCAATTATACAACGTAAAAAACACGGATAAACCGATGTTATTTCAGCCAGAACAAGTGTACCGAATGGATGGCGGAAGCCGTGAACCTTCTAAGGATCTGTATAGAAATAACCTGCCCGTTTCTACTTGTTCTTTTGCTCGCCCACTGCGTTGAAAATACTCGTCATAGCTACCGCTATGCCTGCGTTTTTCGCCTTGTGGTCAAACAAAATAACTGCCTATAATTCGGTCACTTTATTTCTTAACAGATCCTAAGACCGAAGGCACCAATCATCCCAGCGGTGTGAAAACCTATTTTTATTTACCAGAATTCAATGCTGAAAAAGATAGTATTACGCTCACGTATTTTGATGCGAAAAACGATACGGTAAAGTCTTTTAATTCAAAAAACGAAAAGGATAAACTGGAACCAAAGAAAGGCGGTAACGAATTTGTTTGGGATATGACCTACAAAGGTGCAGAGCGACTTGAGGGTATGATCTTGTGGTGGGCGAGTACAGACGGGCCTAAGCAAATTCCGGGAAAATACACCGTTAAGCTAAACGTGAATGGCACTGATTATGCGCAATCCTATACCGTAGTTCCTGATCCGCGCGCTGAGGCTTCTATTGCCGATTTGCAGTCACAATTTGACTTTATCATAGACGTTAACAAAACGGTGGATAAAGCCCATAAGAGCATCAAAGAAATACGCAATATCAACGACCAATTGAAAGCGTTTACGACACAATATAAAGACAATGAAAGTCTGAAAGAATTGCGCGAAAAGGCTAAAACCCTTTCAGATAGTTTAGAATCTGTAGAGAAAGCGTTGTACCAGACTAAAAACAGAAGCGGTCAAGATCCCTTGAATTTCCCGATCAGATTGACCAATAAATTAGCACATTTAAATAGTTTAGTGGGTATGGGCAACTTTGGCCCTACCGATCAGGATGTGGCGGTTAAGAAGGAACTTACCCAAAAAATAGATGCGCAGTTAAAGGAATTTGATGCGTTGATTTCGCAACAGGTTGTAGAATTTAATAAAGCGTTTAATGAACGAAATTTGAATTATTTGTTCGTAGAAAAGTCTGAGTAAGCAGTCTCAGTGGGCAGTTCGCAGCTCAAATTGACCTGCAAGGCGTGCTGAGCTTGTTGAAGTGTATTCTCAGAGGTACGGATGGGTTCCTTGTAGATCTAAACCAAAATTTCAATTGAAATCCAGACCTCACAGGTTTTTGAAACCTGTGAGGTCTTTAGTTTTTTTTGAATCTAAACTTCCAAAGCATCTATACAAAACTCGCTGTAAGAATTTGCATTTTCTAAGAGTCCATATTTCAACCCTTTTGAGAATATTATACCATTTGTAGTACATTAATGGTGTGGACAAAATTTGAAGATTCGATAAACGAGGAGAGGTCGCCAGATTCATAGGGACTTTAATCCCTCCAGAGGGTTTTATTCCGCGACATTCTTGGTGGAAATTAAGTAAATATTTCCGAATTATACCTCGTGGGCTTGAACCGAGGTAGTTGATTTATTCATTATAAATCCAAAACAATGAGGATGCTCTGTTTTACTTCAGCTAAAAATCGAGCTGGTAATGTCCCAATTTTTTCTACTAACCTTTTATTATCTATTGCCCTAATTTAATCGATCATGATGTCACAATCCTCATTGAGGCCAGCAACACCCCTGTTAAGATGTATACGCAATAATTTGGTCTCTTTATTGATTTGTGTTGTCAATGGGCAGATCAAAGTGCTGGGGTGGGGCACCGTGTTAAGGAGATCG
>JBDNGW010000417.1:0-1197 GCA_041689735.1 Leeuwenhoekiella sp.
CAGCAACTGCGCCTGCCTTTGCCGGTAGGCAGGTTGAAAATACTCGCCATAGCTACGGCTATGTCTGCGTTTTTCGCCTTGTTGATGAACAAAATAACTGCCTATAATTCGGTCACTTTATTTCTGAACAGATCCATAGATAAATCGCGGTAACTCCCCAAAAATGCTGAAAGTTCTTCAAGTTCCTCTTTCCAAGCGGTGAGTAATTTTGGCCAAACCGGATTAATGGCATCCAGTTGATGCTTTAAATAATTTACCCTTTTTTTAAGTTCGTGAAGATTACTTGCAGATTTTGAATCAAGCGATTTGGTATGAGCTTTTTCACCCCGCTTATACACCCGTTTCAAACCCGAGCCGACGGTTTTAAAGGAGTGTGCATCTTTAAAGATATAGGCGATTTTCTCGCATCGCGGCTCTAGATTTTGGTACATATCCTGTAAAATATGTTTCTCGTTGAGCACTTTTTCCGCTTCGGCGTCCCGGTGTTCTTCAAGGTGGGTGCGTATATCTATAAATGCCTTTTTATAGATGCGCTCGTTATACTGTTCCTGAATCAGATCAAGTCCTTCCAGCATCGCGTCAGCATGGCGAACAGATGCAAGCTTTCTGGCTTGATCCCTAAAAAATTTATTTTCGCGGGCATAGGTGTCTTTTTCATCACGTACAAGACGTAAAAGCGCTCTTATTTTTTTGAAATTCTGGCGTATTTTATGAACGTCTTCTCCTACTTTATCATGGTTATCCTTATTTAAAAGGGTAATGGCATTATTGCATTCCTCTTCAGCTGAAGAGGAGAGACGTTTGGAGATCCAATTCTCCTTATCTGATTTTTTGTTGGTTTTTTTGCTCATAATTTGCGGTTATTATTAACTATCACACGAAGATAATGATAGGATTATTGATACTTATATTCATCAAATAAAAAATACTGATTCGTGAACGATTTATAATTCGGATTATCAAAAATTTAGCAGTTTTATATACTTTTAGATGTATATTCGGTCATTTATATTGATTTAGGACACTTCAAAATACTTAACGTTGTGCGATAGCTTGTCCAGGGTGTACGACAAATTTCCAGATTGTGAATAAAAGCGGTAATTTGTGGATAAAAACCAATGGATTTTAAAGAGCGTGCCACAGAGATATTTGCAAAGCATCTGGAAGAGTGGGAGTCCGACCCAAGACGGGCGCAGA
>JBDNGW010000418.1:0-4859 GCA_041689735.1 Leeuwenhoekiella sp.
AATTAATTTTAGTATTAAAAACTGTTTTAAATTTTATATCACTAGTTTTTCGACGAACAGCGCATTTCGCTTTTCAAGAATTATACATTTATATTTATTGGTACATCATATTTTCTTCAAAAGGTGTTCGTTCATATATCAAGAGCTATTTGTTGTTTTTTCTGGAATTAAAAAATATTACCATTAAAACTATTAAAATTAGAGGTATGGCAATCCACCAACCCATATGCATTCCCCAGTAATAGTAATCTTCGTTATTGTGCATCATTATTTCAAATTTTGTTGATTATACTTCAGTGCTATTATCTCATCGCTCACTTTTTTATTTTATTCATTTCATTCATGTCCATTCCCTTATTATCGCCGATAATCTTCATCTTGGACTGCACTCATTCGTCGCTCATAATTCCTATTTCATTTTTCCTTTCATCTTCTTCATCATTTCAGGGTTTTTATCCATCATTTTCTGCATCATTTCTTCCATCATTTCAGGGTTTTCATTCATCATTTGCATCATCTTTGCTTTCATTTCCATTTTCATCATTTCATTGTTATGGATTTCATCCATCAGCATTTTACGACCCTTTTCACTCTCCATCATTTTAGCGAGCATTTTGGATTGCATCTTTTGCATCATTTCCGGATTTTTGTCCATCATCATTTTCATATTTCCAGATTCCATCTGTTCCATATGTGCCTTCATCAATATCTTTTTGGCCTCTTCACTTTTTTGTGCCTCGCTGATGAAATTGGTCAACTGAACAGGGTTTGCAATAATTTCTTGATAAATGGCATTTCTATTTTCTTCTACCTGCATTGTCTCGGTAGCATTAAAGGATGATTTGCAACTAAGCATTGTTCCAACTAATCCAATTGTCATTAAAATTTTTACTGTTGTTTTCATATTTTTAATTTTATAGAGGTCGCTATTTAGTTTCATACCTTAGTAACCAATAAACTAGGGATATTATGATTAATTTTGAAGTGCAAAATGCCCAAGAGTTCTATGCTCGGTTCAATTCTGTGGATCCTTGTAAGGAATATCTATCAGAGATCAAGTGGAAAAAAGACTTTAAATGCGTGAAATGCAGTCATTCCAGGTGTCAGGTACGTGCCAATTACAGTCGCACCTGTAATAAGTGTAGCCACACGGAGTCACTACAATCTTTAGAATCATGAGTTAAAGGAATGTGCTATCAGTTATTAATTTGCTAATTTCAAAAAGGCTTCAATTTTTGTGATTTCCTTTTCTGTAAGGTTTGCCCGTACCCTCATATGTAAGCTTATGGTTTCCCAATCGGTATCGTTATAATCTGCTGGTGATGGTGCTAAATGGCACCTATTACAAGCTTCTCCCCACAACTGAGCGCCAGATTTTTCAATTTTAAATTCCTCTTCAACATTAGTAACACTCGTATATTTATCTTTTGTAGAAGAACAGCTTACAACTGTCACTGTAATTGCAACTAAAAATGTAAGTGTAATAAGTATTTTATGTATTGTTTTCATAATTACCGTATTTGTATGTTTGTTAGAATCCAATCGCCCAGTGTAAAAAGAAGCCATCAGTTGTGCCGCCTCCGTCATGACCACCAACACTATCCGTAGTCTGGTATGTAACTTTTATAACTGATCTCCAGGTTAGCCAATAATTTAAACCAAAAGCATATTGATCTGCCTGTTCTTCCCATTCAGCACCTTCAGGAGCATTGAAATTTGAAAATCTTCCTACCAACTCCATTTTTTTTAGAAAATCACTACTAGCCATTGTTGGGCGATAGCTTAACTGGGCATAGAAAGAGTTGCTTTTGTTGTCGAATGTATATTCTTCCTCGTCACCGTCTTCATGCATTTCTATATAAGTTGCATCATCTACATTGGAATTATTATATTGTCCTTTAACATCAATAAAACCTTTTAGGGCTGAAATTTGTTTTACAAAAGAAAAATCCAGGGCATATAAAAATGCTCCAATATCTTCGTATTCCGAGTCCGTATTACCAACACCATTGGTAGAATAAGCCGAAAATCCCACCTCTGTTGAAGAGTCTGCAAATGGCAATAGCCCTATTCTGCCACCAAAGGCTTTGCTATTATTATTATCTTCAAAATTTTGAAACATAAGCATCCCTGCTTCTTCGGGTTCTTCACTCCCATCCTTCAATCTTGGGCCATTGGTTGAATACACTGAATAATTTAGTTTAGGTCCGCCAAGATCAAAAGCTCCACGAAGTTCCACGCCAATTCCAGAGGCAGGTGCGATACCATCATGACCAAAACCTAATGGCCTCGTAGGAAGCCTATTAATCCATGCTGGGTGGAATCGTTCCATAAATGTTCCAAAAGGAAGAAGAAATTTACCGGCACGAACCGTCATGTTTTTATTTAAAACATATATCACATCAGCATATTCGAGGCCTATTTCAAGGTCGTTATTTTCCAGTTCAAATTCTAATTCAGCTTCAAACATCAGTCTATCGGAATGTTTAAATAGAAAAATAGGAGCAAATGCAGAACCTACATAAGATGATTCTGTTCCTGCATCATTGCTTATAGTGTTTAGTCCCGTATGACCATAACCTCTGATCATAAACTGGGTTTTACTTGGCTTGTATGGTTCCGATGTCGAAGAACTATCCGTCTCAAAGTCATTGTAGGTTTGACTCATAACAATGTGGCTAATTCCAACAATCATTATAAAGGTTAATAGTTTTTTCATTATTTAAGTGTTCTTATATAATTAATAATTTCCCAACGTTTTTTTTCTGGAATAGATGTCTTATAAGATGGCATTGGTGATCGTCCTTGTTCTATCTTCCAGAAAATGGCACCATCAGTTTGAGATTGAACTGCTTCACTAGTCAAATCTGCTGGCTTAGGTGTTAGTCCAGCACCTGCCATACCATCACCTTTACCTTTTGGGCCATGACATACCAAACACAACATCTTATAAATCTTCTTTCCCGAAGCAGCTGCATTGGAGTCACCCTTAAGAGGGTTCACAATTTTATCGGCACTTGCTGGAGCTTCCCATTTTTTTTGTTGTATAGCTTCATAATCATTTTTTGGCCCGTAAGCGAAACTTACAAGCAATGCATAGAGCAGGCCTGTAAATGTGATACTGATTAAGATTCTTTTTGTTTTCATTTTACTGGTTTTTAAGATGTTGTTGTGATAGTTTTAAATTATAAGCATCAATCTCTGGTATACAAAACAGTCCATTTTTTATTGTTAACCCTAACCGTGATCAAATTATTGGAAATAATTCTGGAGGTAATTACAGGGGATCCTTCATCTTTTCTTTGGTTAGCGAAATGTGTATGGGGTCTTCGCTTAATCAATTAATGACCTATTAACCCATCCTTATCAATAACTACTTCGAAGTAATTGTAGCTAACTACATTCTTCATCACTTCATTCATTCCACTATGTTGTTCTTTGTCCAATTTTAACAATCGCTGCATTTTCTTTGCAATTGGTAACATTTATAACCATATTAAAGACCAATAATCCAAATGCATCTAAGATTACATAAATTCTTAAGTGTTAAGTTACATCATCCACACTTTTAGTTAAATATGTTATTCTCATCTTTAAAATTTAAAATTAGCATAAAATGAGACTATTAAATATGATGAAAATCAGGTATTGGAGAATTTGCCAACACGCTTATCAATACGGATGTTCCTGCTATAGCCCTTATATACCTGTTCATCATAATTTGGAATTTCTGGATGATATATTTTAAAATACTGATAATCAATTATTTGAATTTAATTTATGTCCCCACCTGTCCCATAAGTCTTTCGTGCCAAAGGCTTGAAATCATTCCAATAAGGGATAATAAGCTTTATTGGTAAAGAGTTTTAGGTGCCACTGCCGGCTTCTTTTTATCCATTTTTCCGGCACGGTTATAAACCGGAAGATAAAGCGTTTTAACCGAAAATTCGGTTTGACAAATGCCACTTTTTTGCTGATCTGCGCCAACAGGAAGTGGTACAGGTTACGGCAGATGGCCGTAATCAGCAAGTACACGGTATTCTGGTTGAGGAAATAAAAAGGCAGATTTTTCCAGAGAAAGTCGTTGTTCATTTCGTCGAACAGCCGTTCGCTATTGCCCCGGGCATTGTAGAAAAGGATTACCTCCAGGTCGGACATATCCCTGTCATTGGTCAAAATGGCGCGGTACTTAAAGGGGGTGCCGGTGAACAGGTCGCCTTGGTTGTTTTCCAGTTTTTCCCGGCTGATCACATAACGGTATTTTTTTTCCTGGTCAAAAGGGGCGTATTCAATAGAGCTTGTTTCATAGGCTTTATTGTTAAGTTTCACAAGGTTATTCCTATTTCAACTTCTTCCCAATTGTTCTATCTGTAAAATCACATCGAAAAGGCTTGCACAGCGCTGGACCCGTATGTAAATTTTTTTGGAGAAGGAGCCACTTTAAGGCGTTTTGCAACGGGAAGCCCCTCGTCTATTTTGGTTTTCTTTTGCTGTTTTTCGTTGTTTTTTGGTCAGACCGTATTTGTTCTTTTTGTTGTCTTTATTCTCCCTGGAAGCTAAAATCCACGGGGATGAAAACACTTCCGTTCCAGTAGCCCGCGACAAGAAGCTTGAAGCCAAAAATGAAGCGGTGGTCCACATGATCGAAGATCTTGGAGATCTCTTCTATTTTTTTGCCGTGCTTCCCTATATCGGTATCGTCGAATATCAAACACTTACAATCATCATTTGGTGCGGCAAACTTATGATCCAAAGACAAGTAGCGTTTTACAAATAGCAAAAGCAGATTGCGCCAATCCATTTTTTGATTGGCCAAAGCCCTGTAATAGGTGTCCTTTTGAGCCTTGGTCTCTACTGTG
>JBDNGW010000419.1:0-9957 GCA_041689735.1 Leeuwenhoekiella sp.
ACTTTTGCAGCCGACAATACTGGAAAAAATATCTACCTGGGAAAATATGATACGGATAGTCCTTATTTCTGTACGCCTTGGGATCTTGACGGTACATTTGGGTGGCGATGGGACGGTACAAAATTTGACGTTACCGACTACATTTTGAGCAATGGCCTTTTTAAGAGAGTCATTGCACAAAATCCCGATAATGTAAATTTCGATATGGCCGAAAAATGGTCTGAATACCGTGAAGGGATTTTTAGCACAGACAGTTTAAAAGCCAGGATTGCCAATGCGCACACGATCCTCACGTCAAATAATATATACGAGCGCGAAAACATAGTATTTGGTAATTATCCCTTTGATAAAGCAGACCTGGATTATACTATGGATTGGCTAGATAGACGTCTGGATTATTTAGATGGCTATTTTGAAAATCTTCTGAGCCTAGAACCAAAAATTGAAAAGAACAAAAGTTTCACGCTCTACCCAAACCCTACAAATGGCGATATCTATCTACAAACAGATAGCGGAACAACACTGCAAGGCAGTCCATATAGTATTGTGGATATAGCCGGCAGGTTAATTAAAAAAGGCAAACTGAATCAGCCGGCAAAGATTGATATCCATGATCTAAAACAAGGTATTTATCTGCTTAAAATCAATAATAAGACGCATAAAATCCTGAAGAGATAAGGGCTTCGGTACTGATTTAAAAGGTAGGGCTTTTTCAAATTCACTCGGCCGCCTGCGTGTTACGAGCGTGAAATGGGCTTCGGTACTGATTTGAAAAGCTTGGGCTTTTTTGTAATTCACTCAGCTAGCTGTGTGTGGACTGAAGTCGTGATTCGGAAACGGGGCTTCGGTACTAATTTTAAAAAGCTTGGGTTTTTTGGAATTCACTCAGCCGCCTGCGTGTTACGATCGTGAAATGGGCTTCGGTACTGATTTAAAAAGCTTGGGGTTTTTTGGAATTCACTCAGCCGCCTGCGTGTTACGATCGTGAAATGGGGCTTCGGTACTGATTTAAAAAGGTAGGGCTTTTTGAAATTTACTTAGCCGCCTGCGGACTGAATTCTGCAAATCCTTCCCATTCTCATATTTCAAACTTTGTACTGTTTACTTTATACAGTATACTTTGTACAATATACAATATACCACATGCTCTACATACTTCACACTCCGCCTCTTTCCGTTTAGGGTTTTAATGCGTAAATTCGTGCTTTAATTTTTGACAAAATAAATCATGAGCAAATACGATATTATTGTTTTAGGAAGTGGCCCGGGAGGTTATGTGACCGCTATTCGTGCATCACAATTGGGTTTTAAGACCGCGATTGTGGAAAAAGAAAGCCTGGGCGGCGTTTGCCTTAACTGGGGCTGCATCCCGACCAAAGCCTTGTTGAAAAGCGCGCAGGTTTTTGAATACCTGAAACACGCGCAAGATTATGGCCTGACGTTGGAGAATCCAGATAAGGATTTTGGAGCTGTTGTAAAACGTAGCCGCGACGTCGCCGACGGAATGAGCAAAGGTGTTCAGTTTCTCATGAAAAAAAATAAAATTGACGTCCTTGAAGGTTTTGGCAAATTAAAACCGGGCAAGAAAATAGACGTTGATGGCAAAGAATACAGCGCAGACCACATCATAATTGCTACTGGAGCCCGTTCCAAGGAGTTGCCCAATCTGAAACAGGATGGCAAAAAAGTAATAGGATACCGCAAGGCAATGACGCTGGAAAAGCAGCCCAAAAGCATGATAATCGTTGGTTCTGGAGCTATAGGTGTTGAGTTTGCCAGCTTTTACAATACCATGGGCACCGATGTAACGATCGTGGAATATCTACCGAATGTGGTTCCCATAGAAGATGAAGAAGTCTCTAAACAGTTTGAGCGTTCGCTGAAAAAAGCCGGCATCAAGATCATGACCGATTCTTCGGTAGAAAGTGTGGATACTTCTGGGGAAGGTGTTGTAGCTACCGTAAAAACCAAAAAAGGTGAAGAAAAACTGCAAGCCGATATTGTGCTTTCCGCAGTAGGGATCAAAACAAATATTGAAAATATAGGCCTGGAGGATGTAGGCATCATCACTGATAAAGACAAAATCACGGTAAACGACTGGTACCAGACTAATATGCCCGGGTATTATGCCATAGGCGATGTGACCCACGGTTCAGCGCTTGCGCATGTCGCTTCCGCGGAAGGTATTCTTTGCATTGAAAAAATCAAGGGAATGCACGTAGAAAAACTAGATTATGGGAACATCCCCGGTTGTACTTACGCTTCCCCCGAAATCGCCTCTGTTGGTCTCACCGAAAAACAGGCCAGAGAAGCCGGTTATGAGCTCAAAGTGGGTAAATTCCCATTTTCAGCTTCCGGAAAAGCCGCCGCTTCGGGTAACAAAGATGGTTTTGTAAAAGTGATTTTTGATGCCAAATATGGCGAATGGTTGGGCTGCCACATGATTGGTGCTGGTGTGACTGATATGATCGCTGAAGCTGTCTTGGGACGCAAACTGGAAACCACAGGCCACGAAGTTTTAAAAGCCATTCATCCTCATCCCACTATGAGTGAAGCCGTAGTAGAGGCCGTAGCTGCCGCTTATGATGAAGTGATTCATCTGTAAAGGGGTTTCTGGTTTTTGGTTTCCGGTTTCTGGTTTCTAAAGTCTGTTTTAAAATAGTAGTAAACCTAATAAAAACCGCTCTTTTTGCCCTAAAATGGGTTTGAAGAGTGGTTTTTTCGTTTTTTGAAACCTGTGCTTTTCGTCAAAGTTTCTCTCATTTTTGAAGGGGATTGCTTGTGCCGAACGTGTTTTGGGATGCCGAAAGCCGGAGAGGTTTTTCCGAATTATAATTCCGATGTATAGAAATATGGAATTGCACAGATTACTTGCAAACTGCTGGTCAGTCACAAATGCGATCCTGATATAAATTCAGACTGACGTGAGCGTTCAACTCCACTCTGATACTTTTTCAGCGGAGATGAGAGATCACATCATGTTCGGTTTCAGAATCAAAGTATTTCGCAAATAACTGCCAACTGCCACTGAAAACTGACCAATTTATTGTGTTAGTTTTTCAGCGGAGATGAGAGATCATTTCATGTTCAGTTTCAGAATCAAAGTATTTCGCAAGTAACTGCCAACTGCCACTGACCACTGACCACTGACCACTGACCAATTTATTATGTTATTTTTTCAGCGGAGACGAGAGATCACATCATGTTCGGTTTCAGAATCAAAGGTTTTCGCAAGTAACTGCCAACTGCCACTGAAAACTGACCACTGAAAACTGATCACTGGTTTTAATTCGCAACCTCGCTGAAGAACTTAATGCGATATAGGCGCAATTCATCATCATCATAATCACCGTCAAATTCTTCCATAGCGGCTTCAATATTGTCTGTTTCGGCATCCATAAAATATTCTTTCAGTTCTTCCTGCTGGTCTTCGTCTAGGATTTCATCTATCCAATAGTTGATATTTAGTTTGGTTCCGCTAAAGACAATGACTTCCATTTCTTTGACAAAATCCTTCATGTCCAAGCCTTTCGCGGAAGCGATATCATCTAGTGGGAGTTTTCGGTCCACATTGGTGATAATGTAGAGTTTTAAGGAACTATTGGTCCCTGTGGATTTAACCACAAGTTCGTCTGGTTTGATAATATCGTTTTCCTCTACATAATCCTGGATAAAACTGATGAATTCCTTTCCATACTTTTTGGCTTTGCCATCACCCACTCCAAAAACGTTGGACATTTCCTCAAGCGTTGTGGGGTATTTTATGGCCATATCCTCGAGTGAAGGATCTTGAAAAACGACATAGGGCGGAACTCCTTTTTTCTTACCCACCTTTTTACGGAGGTCTTTGAGCATGGATACCAATTTATCGTCAAAACCGCCAGCCATGACCGGTGACTGAATCTGCGCGATGGCACCGGATTCAAATATGTGATCTTCGGTCATCATAAAAGAATGCGGTTTTTTAAGAAACTTTATCCCAGCCTCCGTGAGCTTGATCACTCCATAGGTTTCTATATCTTTTTTTAAAAAACCGGCGACCAGTACTTGTCGCAAAAGGGCATTCCAGTAGTGTGCATCTCTATCGCTCCCTATCCCGAAATAGGCCTCATGATCAGTCCTGTGAGAACTTATAATAGCATTTGATTTTCCCATAAGGGTAAAAACGAGTTCTTTGCTTTTATAAATTGCTTCTGTCTTTTTTACCACTTCGAGCAACTGCACCACTTGATCTTCAGCCTCGTTTTTTTTCTTTGGGTTGCGCATATTATCGTCAAGATCGCCGCCCGGCATGCTGTCATTATCATATTCTTCCCCGAAGTAATGCAGAATAAATTTACGCCGTGACATAGACGTTTCGGCATAAGCCACCACTTCCTGTAAAAGGGCGTGACCTATTTCCTGCTCTGCCACAGGTTTTCCACTCATAAATTTTTCGAGCTTTTCAATATCCTTATACGCATAATACGCAAGACAATGACCCTCCCCGCCGTCACGACCGGCACGGCCCGTTTCCTGATAATAACTTTCTATACTTTTGGGAATATCATGATGTATGACAAAACGCACATCTGGTTTATCTATTCCCATACCAAATGCAATTGTGGCCACTACCACATTTGTGTCTTCCATAAGGAACATATCCTGATGCTTGGCCCGGGTCTTGGCATCCAGACCTGCATGGTACGGCACCGCCGAAACACCATTAACCTGTAATACCTGAGCAAGCTCCTCCACCCTTTTCCGACTTAAACAGTAGATTATACCGCTTTTCCCGTCGTTTTGCTTTACAAAACGGATGATATCTGCGTCTACATTTTTGGTTTTTGGCCGGATCTCGTAATACAGATTGGGTCGGTTAAAAGAGGCCTGAAAGGTGTTGGCACTGCTTATGCCCAAGTTTTTCAGGATATCTTCCTGCACTTTTTGCGTAGCGGTAGCGGTAACTGCAATAATGGGGATATTATCGCCCAGGCGTTTTATAATCTGCCGTAAATTCCTATATTCCGGTCTGAAATCATGACCCCATTCGCTAATACAATGCGCTTCATCTATGGCAACGAAAGAGATATTCTGATCTTTGAGGAAGTCAATATATTCTTCTTTGGTCAGTGATTCTGGCGCCACATAAAGCAATTTTGTGATACCACTGTCAATATCATCTTTTACCTGCTTTACCTCGACCTTGTTAAGTGAGGAATTTAAAACATGGGCAATACCATAGTCATTGCTGATGCCCCGCAGCACATCAACTTGATTTTTCATCAAGGCAATCAAAGGCGATACCACAATGGCGGTTCCCTCCTTTATAAGTGCTGGCAATTGATAGGTGAGTGATTTTCCACCACCGGTGGGCATAATGACGAACGTATTCTCGTTGTTCATTATACTTGTAATGACCTCCTCTTGAAGTCCTTTAAATTTGCTGAAGCCAAAATATTTTTTCAGCGCCGCATGTAGGTCTATTTCTTGTAAACTCATTTAATCCTTGGGTTGATCTTAGGCATTTTTGCATACATTTGCACTTTAAATATACTAAAATCTTTAGGACAAACAAACGGTTTAAAAACTTATCTTTTGAATATTCATGAGCAGATTTTGGCCAGCGCCAAACAAACAATCGAGACAGAGCGCGACGCCATAGCTAATCTCACCCCTTTATTAGATCAAGAATTTGCCGAAGCTGTTGCTTTAATATTTAACAGTAAGGGTAGGATTATACTTACGGGAATTGGCAAAAGTGCTATTATTGCGCAGAAAATCGTTGCAACATTGAATTCTACCGGAACACCAGCAATTTTCATGCATGCTGCAGACGCCATTCATGGTGATCTGGGTATTATCATGGAAAATGATATCGTCATATGTATCTCAAAAAGCGGTAACAGTCCAGAAATCAAAGTCTTGGTACCGCTTATCAAAAAAATGCGAAATACGCTTATTGCACTGACCGCTAGTAGGTTGTCTTTTTTGGGTAAAGAGGCAGATTATGTGATACATGCCAAGGCAGATAAAGAGGCCTGCCCCAACAATCTCGCCCCTACCACCAGCACCACTGCCCAACTTGTCATGGGCGATGCGATCGCCATAGCGCTGCTCGAACTACATGGTTTTACCAGTACCGATTTTGCCAAGTATCATCCCGGCGGCACCCTGGGCAAAAAATTATACCTACAGGTGAAGGATATTATACAATTGCGCGAAAAGCCCGTGGTCTCCTCTACCGCACCTATTAAGGAAGTTATTGTGGAAATTTCCAAAAAAATGCTGGGTGTCGCAGCGGTGGTAGATAATAATAGGCTAATAGGCATAGTTACTGATGGTGATATACGCCGTATGCTTGAAAAATATGATATATTGACCGGGCTAACGGCCAGAGATATTATGAACGGTAACCCCAAAGTGGTCAACGAGAACGAAATGGCAGTTGCAGCGATGCATATTCTTGAAAGCCATAGCATCTCCCAACTGCTGGCAGTAGACGACAAGGGCAGCTACACGGGCGTTGTTCATTTGCACGATTTAATTAAAGAAGGAATTATATAATGGCTAAAAAAACCAAAAAGCCGGAAGGGGACATGTCTTTTCTGGATCATCTTGAAGAATTGCGCTGGCATCTCATAAGGGCCACACTGGCAATAGTAATTGTAGGCGTACTGGCCTTTACTTTTAGGGATTTTATTTTCAACCAGATCATTTTTGCCCCCTCTTACCCAGACTTTGTCACGTATGAGTACATGTGTAAACTCTCTCAGTTTTTTGGATCTGCCAAGGGTTGCGAGACCGAATTGAATTTTATAATACAAAACCGTACCATGGGCGGACAGTTCAGTGCTGCGATATGGACCTCTATCATGGCCGGTTTTATTTTAGGTTTCCCCTATCTTATTTATGAGTTTTGGCGTTTTGTATCGCCGGGCCTTCATCCCAACGAGCGCAATAATTCACGCGGATTTATTTTTGTTTCCTCGTTTTTGTTCTTTCTCGGGGTGCTCTTTGGCTATTATATAATTGCCCCATTATCGATCAACTTTTTGGCGACTTTCACCGTGGGCGATCAGGTAAAGAATGAGTTTGACATAGGCTCATATATAGGCCTGGTACGTTCAAGTGCACTGGCTGCCGGACTAATTTTTGAACTGCCCATAATTATCTATTTCTTTACCAAAATAGGACTGGTAACACCGGAATTTTTACGTAAATACCGCAAATATGCGCTGGTCATCGTACTTATCGTTTCAGCGGTCATTACCCCTCCAGATATTTCCACTCAGGTTATCGTATCGATACCTATACTTGTTTTATATGAGGCGAGCATCTTTATCTCCGCTTTTGTCGTAAGACAGGAAAAGCGCAGGTTACGTAAAGAAAAACATTTACGCACAGGACAATAAAACAATACTAAGTTTTGGTTCAGAAATAACTTATGACACGGTATTTATTATTGAATCAATCCTAATTCCATTTTATTTGAAATATATATGGCCAAAACATCAAGTCAAGTAGAAGAATTTAACAGTTACCGTTCAAAAATGAACGAAAAGATACTCGGTGATAAAAACAAGATCATCAACCGGATTTTCAATCTGGACACGAATGCTTTTATGCCGGGAGCGCTTGATGTAAAGACCAAAGAACTGCTGGGCCTCGTAGCTTCAACCGTGCTGCGTTGCGACGATTGTGTGCGCTATCATTTAGAAAGCTGTCACAAAGTGGGCGTGACCAAAGAAGAAATTATGGAAACGCTGGGCATTGGTACGCTTATAGGTGGCACTATTGTCATCCCGCATTTGCGAAGGGCTTATGAATTTTGGGAAGAGCTGGAAAATGAAAAAGATTCTTGAGATCCTTCTCAAAATGTAATTTATAAAACCTAAACCTTACGTGTTTTTGCTGCTTATTGACGGTACACAGAAATTTTTTATTTTGTCGCTCCCGCAATGGCCTAAAATGGTCGTTCTGACCTTTTCCAAGGAGAAGCAAATAACGAACAGTCCACAGTTTAATTACTTTTGGTTTAATTGTTGCTAAAACCCAGTTATGAAACTACGCGCAGAGAACTTAATGAAATCATACAAAGGCCGCGAGGTTGTAAAAGGGATCACCATAGAGGTAAACCAAGGCGAAATTGTAGGTTTGCTGGGCCCCAACGGCGCAGGGAAGACCCCTTCTTTTTATATGATCGTTGGCCTTATCAAACCCAACGGCGGCACGATTTACATGGATAAAACAAATATCACCAAATATCCCATGTACAAACGCGCGCAATACGGCATAGGTTATCTCGCCCAGGAAGCGTCAGTTTTTAGGAAATTAAGCATTGAGGATAATATTCTGAGTGTGCTGCAGATGACCAAGCTGAGCAAAAAGGAACAGCGCGCCAAGATGGAAGAGCTTATAGATGAGTTCAGTCTGGGCCACATTCGCAAAAGCCGTGGTGACCTGCTTTCTGGCGGGGAAAGACGCCGTACCGAAATTGCCCGCGCGCTGGCCACCAATCCTAATTTTATCCTGCTAGATGAACCCTTTGCCGGGGTGGATCCCGTGGCTGTGGAAGATATACAGCGCATCATAGCCCAACTCAAAGACAAGAATATAGGCATTCTCATTACTGATCACAATGTACAGGAAACGCTCGCCATTACAGACCATACTTATTTAATGTTTGAGGGAAGCATCCTAAAACACGGTGTACCGGAAGAACTGGCCAGTGACGAGATGGTACGTAAAGTATATCTGGGGCAGAATTTTGAACTTCGGAAGAAAAAGATATTTGAGTAGAAGGTTGTAAAAAGAATAGTGATCGCTGCGCTGACAGATAAGAGAACAGAGACCTAAACTTCCTGGTATTTCTTGAATATTGCAATCTGATATTGCTCGCTGAAAGATAAAAGAGCTGCCTGATTGTGGTTTTTCGAAATATGGTAAGAATTATTTTAAATATGGTTCTTTATAAGTTCTTATTTTACTCAGAAAACGTCCGATTTTAGGCTAAAAAAGGGTGTTATTTGTTCAAAAGAACTATTTAATTGAGCCTGTTTTAAGATACTGTTCAATGTTTCTTTAGGTACTTCAGCAGACATTCGATGAAAAGCGATGGTCACAATAACCATTTAAATATCATGTTTATAAGCAAGGTAGATGCCTTTTTGACGAACTTGATACCAACGATTTTTTTCTATTATATTATTGTGCATAAGTTGAAAAAGCCAAACAAGCTGATCAAATGAACGACCAAAGAATATCCTTAAAATATATATTAGCGGGAATTCTAGCAGTAGTTTTTACATGGACCATTCACGAATTTGGTCATTGGCTTACAAGTGAATTGTTGGGATATAAATCTATCATGTCACTAAATGGAGGTTCGTTTGTAAATGGCGAAAATCCAACAGTTAATCATAAAAATATTATTTCCGCATTGGGACCAATTATAACAATAATTCAAGGATTCATTGCATTCTTATTTCTCGTATCACAAAATTGGAACAAATATTTATATCTGTTTTTATTCACGGCATTTTATATGCGATTTTTAGCTGGACTAATGAATTTCATTAATCTAAATGATGAAGGACGAATTAGTGCGTTCCTAGGAATTGGAAAATTTACCATATCGATCATTGTGAGTGGGCTTTTATTTTTTATGGTCTATAAAATATCAAAAAAATTCAGACTAAACTGGAAATTTCAACTTTGGACAACAATTATCATTATGATAGCAAGTTCGATTTTGATACTTTCCGATCAATTTTTTGGAATAAGAATATTATAGAAAATTAAATAAAACTGCAGACAAAGCCTATATACATTTATGTATATATAGAAGCTAATTAGCTAGTAAAAATCACACCTTCTTAGAAGGTGGCTTTGGCTAGCCCCCATAGGGGGCGACTTAGGCTCGTTCTAAAAATCAAAACGCTGTTGCTGATCCTCAATTTTCTTCTCTTCTTTCTC
>JBDNGW010000420.1:0-4051 GCA_041689735.1 Leeuwenhoekiella sp.
GGTTTGCGGTGTGATTACCTTTAATGTTTTTCTGCTTCCTATGTTGACGTTGAGGTAAAGTTCTTTTTCTACGCTCAGCGGACTCTCATTATAAGATTTTATCTTGTCCAGATTTTCAAAATACTGCCAATACGCACCGCCATAACCGGCCGTATTATTACTGTTTTTTACTTCAATCTCGGCAAATTTTCGGTCAAATTCCTGCGCTTTCCAGTTCAATTTGAGATAGCCGGTGCCTGCTTCTTTTTCGGTTTCCTGCATTTTACTTGTTTTTATGGTTTCGCCGCCCAGTTTTATAATTGTATTATCAGTGAGCGGTAGCCAGTCTTCGCCTTGCAACAATAACGCGTATGAGGCTTCAGTGGTCGCTTTTGTGGTTGGCCAACTGTTGGTGCGTTTGTTCTGTAGCAACCAGATCTTGAGTTCTTCCACGGTTTTGGGATCATTTTCAATGGTTTCAAAAGCTTCAATGAGCAGCGCCTGCGTTTCTATGGGCGCTTCGTACCAGTGCCAGCCTGAATGGTGGTCTTTCCAGTACATTCCACTGGTTTCTGACAAAACCGCTGTTTGTTTGAGATTGGAAAGGATTTTTTTCGCGAAAGCGGAATCGCCCATACGCTCTAGCACGAGTGGGAAAAGTCCTTTTTCATATACCGAAAGTGAAACCCAATCTTCTTTCTGAACCGCAATAATCCTATCAAAAAGAGCCATCGTTTTTGCCGAAGGCTTATTTTTCTCCAAAAAGAAACTCCGTGCGTAAAGGGAATGCAAATGGGAGCGGTTTTTATAAAAAACGGCACTGTCCTTATTCCTGCTCAAATACTTTTTTTCTTGCCGAATTAGTTCAGCATCCAAATAAGCAATGGCATCGTCCAGCAGTTCATCGGCATTTATCGTAACGCCCAACGTATTTAAATGCCCAAAACCGGCAACGATATGTCTGGTAATATACTGATTGTCCCTTCCGCCAGAAAACCATGGGAACGCGCCAGAGCTGTTCTGTTTCTGCTTTAAGGAAGCGAGCGCCTCCTTTTGTTCCCCGGCCAGTTTTTGAAGTTCAAAAAGTTGTGCAATCCTGGCTTTGCGTTCCGTTTCAGACTGTGCATCGCGAAGCCACGGTGTTTCTTCAATAAGGAGCGATTTGAGTTCGTCGTTTTTATCTAGCTTGGATTTCAACGTCCCATTTTCTTCCCAGGATTTAAAAACATCCTTGATTTTGGGTTGGCTGTTCACGATATGTGCACCCAGGCTATTGGCATAAAGTCGCGCAAAAACCTGTTCTGCACATTCGTAAGGAAATTCCATTAAATAGGGCAGTGCCTGTATTGCGTACCAGGCGGGGTTTGAGGTATATTCTAAAGTGAACCGGTGATTTTTCAGGGTTTGAGAAGCGTTGTTTTTGAGATTGGCCAATGTGAAGGTTTCGGTCTCCCCGGCCCGTACAAAAAATGGAATGGCTTCCGTAACCAGCATGCGGTTGCTCAATACCGGCAGAACATTCTCCTCGCCGTCACTAAAATCTGCCGCTTTTGCCAGAACGCGATAGGTAACCGCAGGCACATTTTCTGGGATGGCGAGCTGCCAACTTACGACATCGCTGTTTTTCGGTTTGATGGCAAAATTCTGACCGGTATTTCCCAAGTGCAGCAAGCTATCTATGGGCTGCATGGTGGTGCCGTCATAAAGTTGAAGTACGGCCACACCGGTCATGGACGCATCGGTAAGATTGGCAACTTTTGCTTGAAAGGTGATCGTGTCACCCTCGCGTAAAAAACGTGGCGCGTTCGGTACAATACTCAGTTCTTTTTGGGTAATCACTTGGGCGGTATAGCTGCCGGTCACGTAATTTTTATCGTGCGCTAGCATGTTGAATTTCCAGCGGGTCAGTGCTTCGGGCGATGTGAAAGTAAAGGAAATTATCCCGTTTTTATCGGTTTTTAGATCGGGAAAGAAAAATGCGGTCTCGTCCAGGTTTTTACGTGCTTGCACTTGGGTTATTTGCTGCAGGCCTTTTTTGGTGGTAATGATTATCGCCCCGTTTGCTGCTTGGGAGCCGTAAATGGAGAAGGCTTCGCTCCTTTCCATAACACTTATGGAGCCGATTTCCTCTGGCGATAGTTGCAACAGGGCATCGCCTTTATAAATTTCCCCGTCTATAATATATATCGGCGTGTTTTCATCTTTTACCGTGCTCGCGCCACGTATCGTAATTTGTTCGCCGCGGGGAGCAAATGGAGGTTGAGCCTTCATTTCAGAAACACCATAACTTACCATCGCCTCTTCGGCCACTTCCCGCATATCCCCCTTTAATATGACAAAAAGGTTTTTGTCCCCGGTGACCTGCATTTCCATTTTGCCGTATCCAATGCGTTCAAACATCAGCCAGTCAACTACTTCGCTATCTAGACCAAATGTACCGTCAGTGTTGGTCGTTATACTTTTTTGGGTTTTTTTAATTAAAATTTGCACCTCTGATAAAGGATTTCCCAATTCGTCAGTTACCTTGCCTTGCGTGTTGCCGGTCAGGTTTTTATTGATCAGTACGTCATTTTTAAAAAGGGACAAATAACGGAGATATAGATAACTTTTGTACTGATAACTATCCACTTGACCAAAGGTAAAACCGAATAAACCGAGGGTATCAAAAGCAGTAAAAAAGCTGGGCAACTCACGGTAACCATAAAATGTGGTGCGTAAATTTTCAATGGCATCCAACGTATAGCTGTCAAAATCCGGAAAAGCCAAAGAACTATAAAAATTAGGGTCCATATCCCAAGAATGTGGCGTAAACTGATCCAACGAAACGTCGTACATCGAGGCGAGGATTTCGGCATCGGGGATTTCGTTTTTTCGTTTTTAAGGCTAAAACTCCATTGTTCTTTAAGACCGGGTTCCAGTTTGTCTCGGAAAGTTTTGGTTTCAAAAGCAAGAGTTTTTATCTTTTTTTTAAGCGATATAACCTCACTTTCAGTAATGGATTCGCCGTTTTTCACTGCAAAAATTCGGATTAGAAGTTTGTCGGAAACCGAATCTTCCAGTGGTATTTTGAGCGTGTATTTTCCATTTATCGTGACCTGCTGAAAAAAGGCACGTTCATCCCCATTAAATGCCGAAATATTGAGGTTGAGCGCTTTATAGGCCGATTGTAAGTTTACTTTGACAAAACCATCTTTCCGAAAATCTGAATTGACAATGCGGTAGGAAAAACGCTCGTTATCCGGCAGATAATCGTCATTTATATCTGTTATGGTAAACTGTTGGTTTGTGGTTGCGGTAATTTGATCGTTTTGCAGTTCTATTTCCGCCTTATATATGCCGCTTTTCCAATCATCTGTTAGAACGTTTGTGTTAAAGGTTCCGTCGGTTTCAAATAAAGAAGTGTAGACCAATTTTCCTTTTTATCCTCATCTTTATAGGGTTCATAGGGAAATAATTGAACAAATTCTTCTTTTAGGATCTGTTGGATTTCGGGAGCAGCCCATAAGCGGTTTTGTAAAATGCGATCGGGTGCTTGGAGTTTAAAGATATGCAGCGTGCCCTTGCTTTTTACAGGATTATCGTTGAGGTTTCTCGCTTCTACTTTTACGCTAATGGAACCACCCTGCTCGGCATTTTGTGGAATACTAAGTGTGGCGCTAAGGTTTTGTTTGCCCATTTTAAAACTAATAGATGCTTCTCGCGTTTCCCCGTTAACATCAGTTACAGTAGCGGTAATATTATACTCATAGATCAAGTTTTCGGTGTTTTTAACCGATTTATCGACCGAGGCCACAAAGGGGATCGTGAAAATTCCGTCTACATCTGTGGTTGTGGTATCATGGGCGATCTGTATGCGGCCGGAATTGCTGGTGCGCCACCAAGTTTTGTAATAACTGGAACGGTAGATTTCATAAGAAACTACGGTCTGTGCAATTTTTGCGCCCATAAATGAATTGGCTGTTCCGGTTATATAAATACTGTCGCCGGGATTGTAAGCTTTTATGATTTCGTCAAAAATCACTTCAAAAGTGGGGCGTTTATATTCTTCCACTTTAAAACCTATTTCACTATA
>JBDNGW010000421.1:0-2534 GCA_041689735.1 Leeuwenhoekiella sp.
TATTTTTGTCATGTACTAAGGTTTCTAGTATAAATACAGCTGCCGGATGGGATTTTTTTAATCTGTGAAAAAAAATATTATAGATGTCATCAGATTCCTGTCATGTAATCTCAAACAGCTTTTTTTATTGCGATTATATGCTTGTTTAGCTCGTTTTCAAACCTGCAGTTCCTTATTTAGAATATGTTGTCAACTACGATTATATCGAAAAAGTGCTTTGTATCAACTTTGTATCAATTGAGATAAACCCAAATTGCAGTATAAGGGTAAACGCTTTTTAAAGCAGCAATTTACCAAAGCTTACAACCAAGAAATTGATTTGAAAACTGCAAACCACATAAGTTAAGTAGTATTCGACTTTTTATTTTCATTTTAAAATGGCTCAAAACGAAGAAAAACAGTCTATTTGAACCATTTTTTATGATTTCAAATGTTATATAATTCAAAATATTTCAACTTTTTCTAAAATGAATTATATGTTATTTTCACCCGTCTTTTGGGCATTAAAACCCTAATTTTGCCGAAAATTTGAATATGGAATCCAAAAAGGAGGCGCGCTTAGAACTGTCTGAACAGGAAATGCTTGATTATGGCCATCGTGTCGTAGATATGATTGCCGGTCATCATGCCACACAGCGTTCTAAGAATCCGGTGGCGGTGGCCACACGTAAGGAAATGGATACTGTTTTTTCCGAAGAAGCCCCGGAAAATCCCACTGATGCACACCAAGTGCTTGATTTTGTAATGGAGCAGGTCATTCCCGGCGCGAATATTTTGAGCCATCCCAAATTTTTCTCTTTTGTTCCCGGCCCCAGTAATTATATAAGCGTAATGGCCGATAGTCTTGCGACAGGTTTCAATGTGTTTTCTGGCGGTTGGCAGGCAGCTCCAGCTGCGGCAGAACTGGAAATCGTCACCATGAACTGGTTGCTTAAAATGTTTGGTCTTCCGCAGAAAAAAGGAGGCGGTATTTTTACCAGCGGCGGTTCTATGGCGAACCTCACCGCGCTGGTCACGGCGCGAAATATAAAATGCGGGGAAGATTTCTCAAAGGCGGTAATTTATCTGTCGAACCAGGCGCACAGTAGCAATATCAAGGCAATACGGGTAATGGGTTTCCGCAAGGAGCAAATCCGGATTATTCCGACCGATATGGAATTCAAATTTGCCATTAACAAACTAAAAAACGTCATTAATAAAGACCGTTTGGAAGGTTGGCAGCCGTTTTGCCTTATCGCTTCCGCGGGAACGACCAATACGGGAACCGTTGACCCGCTGACGGAACTGGCCGAAATCTGTAAAAAAGAAGATCTTTGGTATCACATAGATGGCGCTTATGGCGGTGCAGCAATTTTAGCTAATAACGGTAAAAAGCTTTTAAAGGGAATTGACAAAGCGGATTCGCTGACCGTAGATCCGCACAAATGGTTTTACCAGCCCTACGAAATGGGCTGCTTGCTCGTGCGCAACCACAAATGGCTCAGCGGCACCTTTACCGAAAAACCGGAGTATCTGCGCGATGTGGAAGGCAACGAGAGCGAGATCAACTTCTTTGACCATGGAATCCAGTTGACCCGGCGTTTTAGGGCGTTGAAGTTCTACATGTCAATCAAAACCTTTGGACTGAACGCATTCCGAGAAGCGGTACAATATAATATTGATCTTGCCGAAGCTACGGAGACCCATTTGCGTAAAAGCCGTACTTGGGAAGTGGTGTTACCAGCCACGCTTGCAGTAATCAATTTTAGGTACAATCCCATCGCCAAAAAACTGACCGAAAAACAATTGGATCAACTCAATTCAAAAATTTCTGAAAAAGTCGTACAAAGCCGTCAGGCGATGCTTGTGACCACCGTTTTAAACGGGATGATTGTCTTGCGGATGTGTTTGATCAACCCAAGAACGACATTGCAGGATGTACAAGAGACCATTGCGCTTTGTGAATCTTTTGCGGATTAAAAATCCCCGTTTTTCTTTATAAACCGCTTATTTTTAGGTCTATTTTTGCTGTTTTCAAGATCTAAAAATAAGAGAATTTTAGCTGATTTTTGCTGAAAAATGGAAGGTTTTAGGACTCTTCAATTTTAAGCAGAACAGTTTCTTGTGTAATGCGGGCATTCGCCCCTTTTTTGCCCGCTACCAGCGCACCAAGCGCACAGCCAAAGTGCAGTGCCTGCTGCGGATCATTTTCGGTAAATAGTTTATAGAGCAGACCGGCCAGAAAAGAATCGCCGGCACCCACGGTATCCACAACTGTAGCAGAATAACCGTCACAGCTATAAAAATCTTTATTGTGAAAAAGTAGGGCTCCCTTGCTTCCTCGGGTCACGCAGAAGGTTTTTGCATGGGTATACTGACTTAAAAAAGTAAGGCCGTTCTTCAGCGAATCCATCTCAAATTCCAGATAGTTGCATATTTCCTCGAGTTCGTCATCGTTCATTTTGATCACGTTGGCCATTTTAAGGAGTTCAATAACCTGATCGGGATCATAATGCGGCGCACGCAAGTTTACGTCAAAAACCGTTGTGTTGGCA
>JBDNGW010000422.1:0-5182 GCA_041689735.1 Leeuwenhoekiella sp.
AAAGTCCAATTCTTGGAAAACCGGATCAAATAAGAACTTTTGATATATTTTATCCTATTGAAATTCAGTTGATTACAATTACGAGATTGATCCTTTTTAAGACGATTCAGCACGTTTTATAGTATTCGGAGTGGACTCAACAATGGATTAATTTCTTTTCCAGGCGGTATTCCATTAAAAAATAAAGAAGGCAAGATCATAGGTGCCATCGGTGTGAGTGGGAGTAGCGTAGAAAATGATCATGAAGTGGCCAAAGCGGGTGCGGAGGCTATGTAATTAATTTGTTATAAACATATTAAAAACCGTTTGATAAATGGCTCAATGCTATTTAGAAAATGGTTTTTTTATGTTTTGGTGCCCTGTAAATTTCATGTTCTTTATTTATTAAAATTGTTTGTGGTATTATATCAAAGTCAATTCAAATTTTTTTATGTTTAATCCTTTCAACTGGAATAGAGGCTTATAGAATTGTATAAGATCTCTTTTTTCTTTGCGAATTGCTGTTTCCTAACCGTTTACAGTATTATCAAGTAGGGTAGTGTATCTTTAAGATAAAGATATAAAAGTAAGTTTCGGTCATTTTTCTTCGTTAACGTCTAACCAGATTTGTACTGATTGAAACCTAATTCAACCATTTCTTAGGTCATTTTTCAATCGCAAAATATGCAACTTTAAAGTTTTATTCTAAAAAAAAACCCGTTTAAAAGTGGTTTTGGAATTAACTTTTAAACGGGTTTTAACTATTTCGCTTTGCGAAAAATAAAGGCTACTGGTGTTTTATCTTCTGCGTTTCGCGTTCCACTGTGTTTTTTGCTTTGTCAAAATTTTCAACAACCGTATCTTCGGCACTGGCATAAGCATCTTTTACCTTATTACCAGCTTCGCTGATCTTATTCTTGATTTTCTCTTTTTCTTCAGGGCTAGCAGTTTTATAAACCCACCAGGCTGCAACACTTCCGGCTGCGATTCCTAATAATGTCAATAATCCAGTTTTGGTGTTCTTGGAGGTCATAATTTGTTGTTTTAAAATGAACATCAAAGGTTATGATATTCTGCTGAGGATTACGGTGATTTAGTAAAAATTTAGTATTTCGACTATAAATTTAATGATTGGTATTGCAGAGATTCAAAGTTTACTCTATATTCCAAGAAAAAAAGCATTTTTTTGCATTCGATTTAATCTTCATTACCAGTATCACTCTATAATGTGATATAAACAATACAAACACTCAAAAATGACTGATATGAATATAAAAACGGTAAAAAACCTGCTTAATTCAGGCGTATTAAAACGAACTGCCACACAGCAAAAATTGAGTTTTCCCATTCTTCATCGACTTTATAAAAAAATGAATAAGGGTGTTGCCCTTGAAAATATACACGTTGTAGATGATCGAATCGTAGATGGTCACCACCGGTATGTAAGTGCTGGCCTGGCGGGAATAGATCTAGGCACAACCGAATGGGAAATAGGGAGCTCGGCGATAGATTATGGGTGGGACGAGGTGATTATTGAAGAAGCCGATTGGGATACCACCGCGGAAATAAAACTTTATAATTCCAGGGATGTTATGGATTCTACCAGTGCGTAAAACAAAAAGAGAAATAAAAAGAAATACTACCTTTAAAATATGATAATTTTATTAGATATAGACGGTGTTATGGTACCAGCAAGCTCTTGGAAACGACCTGAATTTGAGGCCGATGGTTTCCCAAAATTCAGTCCACGAGCGGCAAAAAGCTTACAGCAGATCCTAATTGCCACCAGCGCCATGATCGTGCTGACCACCTCGCATAAAGATAGTTACAACTTGACAGCGTGGAAGGACATTTTTAAAACACGTGGTTTTTCTGAAATCAATATTGACAAGCTCCAAGAAAATGTTCCCGTTTTAAATAGAAAAGAAGAAATATTGCGTTGGCTCTCCATAAATACAGAGCAGCAGGATTTTGTAATCATTGACGACGATAAAATATTGAACAGCCTCCCGCTGGAATTACGACCTCGGCTCGTGCAAACAAGCGGTACGCTAGGCTTAACTCCAGAACTCGCAGAAGCAGCGATACATATTTTAAAAGGAATTTCATGCGATGAATAAATTGATAAAAATGGTAAAAGACAGCACTATAGAGTAGTATTTATGTAAATATATTGATATAATTGAGTCTATAAGGGTTCTCGACCTTACTCGCAAAGAGGCAGGTACGCGCTCCTACCGTCGCGCACTCGAATTGCTATCTGGTTACCAAAATGTCATTTTGAGTGTCCGATCCTGTTAGTTATGGGGATCATCGAGATATATCGAGAAGCGTCTGTCCAAAGTGTCCTTAAATTTCTATATAACGGTTCTCGACCTGCCTCGCCGGCAGGCAGGTATACGTTCCTACCGTCGCGCACTCGAACTGACAATGGTTTCCAAAATGTCACTTCGAGTGTCCCGTCCCGATAGTTATCGGGATCATCGGGATTTATCGAGAAGCGTTCTTACCTAAAATGTCATTTCGATTTTCACGTCCCGATAGTTACCGGGATCACCGGGATTTATCGAGAAGCGTTATTTCACAAAACACCTTGTAAACTCAGACAATTAGATAGAGAAGCCGGTTTTATTACATTTAGATTACAGCATAACTTTTTCTCCTGTTTCCACCGCTTTATAAATGGCATCTATAATCTTGAGATCCTTTAATCCTTCCTCGCCATCTACAGGAACTACCGGTTGTACGCCGTCATAAATAAGCCGTGCCATACCATCCATTTGCAGGGTTTGATGTGTAAAATGCGGTTGGTTCAATTTACCTTTATTGGTTCGGCCTTGAATGGGACCATATCCAGTAGACGGCTGCATTTCAACAAAACCATCATCACCGCTAAGAAAAAAACGATCCAAATAGCTCATATTATAGGTAGATAAACAAGAAGCCACGGCACCGCTGGGAAAACCCATTTGAAACTGAATGGTCTCATCAACGCCTTCCTTAAATTTTTCCGGCTCCGTTTTAGTCTCTTGTGCGGTTACCCAGATAGGGTCTTCACCCAGCATATAGCGCGCGCCATTAATGGAGTAGATCCCGATATCCATCATAGAACCGCCACCGGCAAGCGCTTTATCAAGCCGCCATTGTGAGGGATTGCCGATATCAAAACCGGTCTGACCCTGAAAAAAATTGAGTTTACCAAATTCGCCACTTTGCCGCATCTTGATTACAGCAACGGTTTTGGGTTCAAAATGGAGGCGATAACCAACCAATAATTGTACACCGGCCGCTTTACAAGCATCTACCATTGCCTGACCTTCGGCAGCATTAATGCCCATGGGTTTTTCGGAAATTACATGTTTTCCGGCTTTGGCCACTCGCAAACATTGGTCCTTGTGCAATCCATTAGGAGTGATGATATATACGGCATCTATATCAGGATTATCTTTTATCTGGTCAAACGTATCGTAGTTATAACAGTTCTTCTCGGGGATTTTATATTTTGCGCGCCATTTTTCTACCTTGGAAGGCGTGCCGCTGATGAGACCCACAAGTTTTGCCCGCGTACAGTTTTCCATAGCCTCGGCAACGCGGGTTCCGTAACCGCCCAGTCCCATAATAGCTACTCTTAAAACGCGACCATCTTCAACCAATGAAGGGGCTGCAAACAAATCTGCTGAATTATATAACAAGGGCAAACCGATGGCCGACAATGTAATTTTTCCTAAAAAATCCCTTCTTGAGTTCATGTAGTTATGGTTTTTGTATTGGTTGTTTTAAAAATAGGGAAAACAGAGAGAATACCGGAAGGTATAGAAAACAAAGATATGGAATACTAGGCGAGGAGTGGGACATTTATAAATGAAACGATGCAAGTCGTTTAGACAAATAATTGGTCGCGTTATGATGTAAAAACAGCCGCCTATGCTCCTATTAAATTGCCCTCCATGCTAAAACCATCGTGTTAGTCTATGTATTAAAAGAGTAGATTTTTAACGTGAATGTAATCGATCCCGGTTATACTGCAACCGACCTTAATAACCATAGTGGCTCGTTTATAATGGAAGTTTCTGCCGCGTTTTTAATTGACACTATTGGCCTGCCAAAAAATGGCGTTAATGGCAGTTGTTTTCGATGGGATACTGAAGTAGCACTATATGTAAGGCTGTGGTAATTTTCTAGAATGAATTATAGGGTTCAAAACTGCTTTCATTGAAAATTTGAGATAATGTATTAGAAGAAATTTGACAACTTTTGTCATGAATTTCACATAACTGGCACATACAGAAAGCTATAAGGTTTATTATTATAGAACTTTTATAAAGGATTCTTTAAAGATTTGGTTAATTTAATAATAAATTTATTAATTCGCTACATATCAATGTAATGGCACTATAATTGACTATATTTGGACAATTATAAATTTAATATATTACAATGAATAAAGGAACAGTAAAATTTTTCAATGAGTCTAAAGGTTTTGGATTTATCACTGAAGAAGGAGTTGACAAAGATCACTTTGTACACATTTCGGGATTAGTTGACGAAGTTCGCGAAGGCGATGAAGTTGAATTTGATCTACAAGAAGGTAACAAAGGTATGAATGCGGTAAACGTAAGAGTTATCTAATACATAAACTTTCAGGTTAAACTAAAAGCTCATCAAAATTGATGGGCTTTTTTTATGCTAAATTTTGAACTACATGAAGATAGAAATTGATTTCTCCAAATGCAGTTTGGTTAAAACCTTTATAATTTTAAATTTTCAGTTTTAGCGGAAAATTACTTCTAAAAAACCGTTTTTCTTTCATCTCGATTCCTTCGAACACGCAAAGAAAATAAAAAGATATTGCTTAAGAGCAATGTTGAATGTAGGTTATTCAATATTTCAAAAATCACGTCTATAATAGTACGTTCGAATAGATTGGACTATAATATCTCTATTTTAGGCATTATTGAAATTCTTTTTGTTTATCCTTCAGCTGCAGTTTATTATGAGGCCCTCGACTTTGCAAAGGATAACTAAATTGGAAATGCTCCAGATGAAAAAAATATATTTTTAGGTGTCTAAGTGAACAAGCATAAAAGTAAATACTTACTCAAGTTTCGCACCCCTTAAAGACTGATGTTTCAGAGCATTAAAAAGTAAAAAATGTAGCATATAAACCTTGCTAACCGCTTGGTTTTTAAGTATTTTTAAAGTG
>JBDNGW010000423.1:0-3237 GCA_041689735.1 Leeuwenhoekiella sp.
CATAAACGTGAGCAATCTTAAAAAAGCATCTTTTACCGCAAGCCAGTCAGTTGCCATTAAACTATCCACAAAACGCTGGACAGTCCCTAAAATCACCGCATACGAACCCAAAAGGAGTAAAATAAAAGAACCAGAAATTCCCGGTAAAATCATCGCAATGATTGCAATAAACCCAGAAAGAAAAATAAATATATAACTGTTGGGCGTCTGCACCGGCTCGGCAATAGTTATTAAATAGGATATGGCAATACCAATAATAGCCACGATGATCACGCCGGCATTATAGCGCGTTATTTGTTTACCAATGTAGAGGATGCTAGCAATGATCAGCCCAAAGAAAAATGCCCATAACAATAATGGATAAGCGTCTAGCAAATAGGTGATCAGCTTTGCGAGCGAAAGGATACTAACGGCGATACCGCCAAAGAGTGCCAGCAAAAAGGAGATATTATAGGCTTTAAAGGCGGTTTTAAACCCGTCTTTTTTCCATATTTTAAAAAAGCCAAAATCAAGGGTGTCAATGGTCTCGATCAACTCTTCATAGATCCCTGCAATAAATGCGATCGTTCCTCCGGAAACACCGGGAACCACATCTGCGGCACCCATGGCCAGGCCTTTTAAGGTAATAATGATAAAATCAACGGCACTCCGCTTTTCAGCCATAATACAGGGATTGGATAGCGGTCAAAAATAAGAAAACTATTAGGACTTTCTAGCCCGTATAATTTTCTCCTGTACGGTTTTTTTGGAGTAGGCGTAAGGGAAAAGTTCTTCCAGAATAATTTCATATTCCGGTTCTATATTCAGTGCATTCTCCAGATGAAAATGTCCCTTTAAATCTTCACCTAGTGTGAAATACAGACCGGCCAAACGGAATTCAATTTCGGGGTTTTCAGGATAGAATTCAATTGCCTGGAACAAATTCTGGATGCTTGCTTCGATCTCGCCAAGATTGGTCAATATATCCGTGCGTGAGATCCAGGTCTTTAATTCATAGTTGCCCAGTTCCAGCGTTCTGCTAAAACCACGTTCCGCTTCTTCATAAAACTTTAAACGGTTGTTTATTTTTGCGTAGCGCTTCCAGTATAGCACATTTTCGCCGTCTATATTTATGGCTTTATTGATATAATAAAGCGCTTTCTGGTAATCCATTTTCCGGATGTAGAAATCGGTTATCGCGATCCAGCCCTTATCGAGCAGCGGATCTTCATGAACGGTCTTACTAAAAAAATTGAGCGCTAGATCATCGCAATGCAATTTCAAGTAGCATTTCCCCATGCGCAAATAGGCAAAAGATGTGGGATCGTCAAGTCCTAGTGTGATCTGATAATTCTCTATGGCCTCATTGTATTTTCCCAGTTTTTCCAGCACTTTCCCCTTTTCAAAATAGGCACCTATAAACGTATCGTCGCTAATAATGGCAAAATCGTAGGCCGCAAGTGCCTTTTCATATTGTTTAAGGTCAAAATATTGATTTCCCACTTGATGCCAGGCCACCTCGCTGTATGGATTTTTGTTTAAAAACATGTTGAGGTACTCTATGGCCTCCTCGTGCTGATCAAGGAAATCGAAGCAATAGATAATATTATATAGGGAAGCATAGTCATCTTCATCTACCTCCAGACATTTCATGAAGTTCAATTTGGCGTTTTGAAAATCCTCCATAAATAAATACTCCATGCCTATAAGCGAGTAGATATCTGCATCATCCTCCGTAAGCTCAAGGGCAGATTCCAGCAGTTCCACGGCCTTTTCGTGATCATCCTGTTTAGAATAAATATTCGCCTTCTGAATGAAAACCTCTTCATTATGGGGTTCAATAAGGTACAGCTCACTGAGCAAGCGATCTGCTTCTATAAGTTTATTCTCAAAAATCAGGATTTCTATCCCAAAAAGTTTGAGGTTTGAAGAAGATGGATGCTGGTCAAGGCCAAGTTTAACGGCCTTCTTTGCCAGCGCCATTTTACCGTTTTCCAAATAGTGGTTTACAATATCCTCAAAGTCTTCAGAATCAAAGAAAACCACGTGGTTTGTTTTCAACATGGACTCAAAACGGATAAGCGGGAAATCTTCTTCGTGATTGAATTTCATACACGGGGGGATTTATAATTTCAGCCTAGATAAATTTATAAAGGCGAACCAGCGTAAGTTTTAAAATTACGTTTTGTTGTTAACAAAGTAATCAACAATCGAACCTTTTTTGCCAAAAACGTCGATTTATGTATGGATTGTGTCAAGAACCCCAAGAAGCAGCTTGCAACCTTCTTCAAGTTCTTCATTAGTAATGGTAAGTGGCGGGGTAATGCGCAGGGCTTTCCCTTCAAATAGCAGCCAGAACAGGATCAAACCGGCATCTTGACAGGCCAAAATGACCTTATCTGCAACTGTTGCAGACGGCATTATGGCAGCAAGCATAAGTCCTTTTCCGCGAATTTCTTCGATCAAGGAATGTTTTAGCAAGCTGCGCACTCGTTTTTCCTTTTCCAAGGTCTGGGTGATCAGGTCTGTTTGTAGCAATTCATTCAACGTCGCCAGTGCAGCCGCGGCGATCACGGGATGACCGCCAAAGGTTGTGATGTGCCCCAGTTTGGGATTTTCAGACAATAGTTGCATACGTTCTTTGGAAGCTGTAAAAGCGCCTATGGGCATACCGCCGCCCATTCCTTTGCCCATAACCAGTATATCTGGTACGATATTGAAATGCTCAAAGCCAAAAAGTTTCCCTGTACGGCCAAAACCGGGTTGAATCTCGTCCAAAACTAAGAGCGCACCCACGTCCTCACAACGTTTTTTAACATGCTGCAGGTAATCGTCTTGAGGAAGGATAAAACCTGCGCCGCCCTGTATGGTTTCCAGTACCACTGCGGCGGTGCGTTCTGTTATTTTATTGAGGTCTTTTTCGGAATTGAAATCAATGAAATCCACATCGCCTATCATCGGTTCAAAGGGTGCTGTGCGCTCTTTAAAATCCATAAGGCTGAGTGCGCCGTAGGTATTGCCATGATAAGCTTTGCGGGCCGCGATGATCTGGGTGTGTCCGGTACTTCTGCGCGCCAGTTTTATAGCGCCGTCAATCGCTTCGGTGCCACTGTTTACGAGATAGGTCTGCTCGAGCGGCTTCGGTAATTGCTGTGCCAGCAGTCGGGTGAGCGCTACGGCCGGGTTCTGGGCGTACTCGCCATAAACCATTACATGCAGGTATTTATCGGCCTGGGTTTTTATCGCTTCTATGATCGC
>JBDNGW010000424.1:0-5848 GCA_041689735.1 Leeuwenhoekiella sp.
ATATATCTGCTTTTAAGCAGATAATTGAACATATCGGGTATTCAGCAGATATAATGAGATGAGAGATGAGGTGAGAAGATGAAAGATGAAAGATGGAGATGGGAGATAAAAGATGTATGATGGGAGATAAATGATGAAAAATGAAAGGCAAGAGATAATGATAACCTCTTTTATGAAATTTTATTGAGAAATAAAAAGTCATTAGTGCATTTTTCTTTTGAATCGAGTCACAAAGAAACAGCCTGCTGGCTGTTTGGATTAAATACTCTAGAGATCTGGGAGTTGGTAAAAAGAAAGCGATAAACGATTTTTCGCGTTCGCGGAACCTTTTGGTTTACTAAATTTGCCGCAAACAACACATTATGCTCATTATTGGCATTGCAGGCGGCACCGGAAGTGGTAAGACCACGGTGGTAAACCAGATCGTGAATGAACTGCCGGAAGGCGAGGTTACTGTGATTTCTCAGGATTCCTATTATAAGGACACTTCACATTTATCGTACGATGAGCGAGTCAAGATCAATTTTGACCACCCACGCGCCATAGATTTTGAACTGCTTTGTAAACATCTTGTACAGCTACGTGCGGGTGAGGCCATACAGCAGCCCGTTTATTCTTTTGTAAAACATAACCGCACCAGCGATGTGGTGATCACGCAACCGCGTAAAGTTGTGATCGTGGAAGGAATTTTGATCCTGACCCACCCCGAGATACGCGAACTTTTTGACATTAAGATTTTTGTGCACGCCGATTCCGACGAGCGTCTCATTCGCCGACTTAAACGCGATATTGCCGAGCGCGGGAGGGATCTTGAAGAAGTCCTCAACCGTTACCAGAACACGCTCAAGCCCATGCACCAACAATTTATCGAGCCTACTAAAGAGTTTGCAGATCTCATTATACCCAATAATCGTTTTAATAATGTTGCAATTGAAATTGTACGTACCATTATAAATCAGCGTTTAGTATAATAAAATCGGTTAAAAAGACTATCTTTTTGACCTCATAAATATCCCAAATCTTGACACTCTATAAAAAATTACGACAGAAAAAGTGGTTCCGCATCTTCGGCAATACCTACATGCTTATTTTGGTTATTTTTGGCGTCTGGATGTTTCTTTTCGATGCCAATTCATGGCTTATTCATGACGAATTGGATAAAGAAATTGACAAACTTGAAGGTAATAAAATCTATTTCAAAAAAGAGATTCGTGGCGATCTCGGACAGATAGGCAAGTTGGAAGATAGCGAGGAACTAGAGCGTTTTGCCCGCGAAGAATATTTGATGAAAAAAGATGGCGAAGAAATATTCATTATAGAATACGAAGACAGCCTGAAAACTAAAAACAATGAGTAAACCCTTATTTTCTGAATTTGAACCCGTTTCGGCAAAGGCCTTTAAGCAAAAAATACAAGTTGATCTTAAAGGTGATGACTACAACGATAGCGTGATTTGGCATTCGCCCGAAGGGATTGATGTCAAGCCTTTTTACCACAGTGATGAATTAAAGGAAATACCTGAAATTCCCGGCCAACCAGCACACTGGAACATCGCGGAAGAAATTTTTGTGCTCGATCCCAAGATTTCGGCAAAAACGGCTAACGAAGCCATAGAAAAAGGAACAGAAGCGCTGATATTTAAAGCCGAAAAAACATTCAAATTAACCGATTTATTGACCAAAATCGAGGATAAAACGGTTCCTGTTTACTTCAATTTAACTTTTCTGGATCTTGATTTTTTTAAAGATTTACTGCAAACAGCGCAAGAGCTGAATCAAAACGTTTTTTTAAATGTGGACATAATCGGCAATCTCGCCCGCTCCGGAAACTGGTTTGAATCCTTGGATAAAGATTTCAGCAAAGTATCACAACTCGTTGATATTAATCATAATAGAAATAGCAAGAATAATATTAAGAATAAAAATAGCAATATTTTATGCATTGATTCCGGTCATTATCAGAACGCCGGAGCCACAATGGTTCAAGAATTGGCCTATGCGCTCGCTCATGCCAATGAATATTTAAATTATTTCGACGAAAAATTAGTTGACCAACAACTGACTTTCCATATTGCCGTTGGCGGAAATTATTTCTTTGAGATCGCAAAAATCCGTGCCCTGCGATTACTGTACGCCACGCTCGCCGCAGCATACGACTTGCCAGAAACCTGTCATATAATCGCCACACCTTCCCGCCGCAACAAGGTGATCTACGATTATAACACGAACATGCTGCGCACCACTACGGAATGTATGAGCGCAATACTGGGCGGTGCAAATACCATTTTAAATATGCCCTACGACGCGTTGTACCATAAAACCAATGCCTTTGGGCAGCGTATTTCCCGCAATCAATTATTGATATTAAAGCAGGAAAGTCATTTTGAATCTACCGCAAATCCTGCAGACGGCACCTATTATATAGAATCACTCACTAACCAATTGGCCGAGAAATCCCTAGACCTATTTAAAGAAATAGAACGTGGCGGCGGATTTTTAAAACAGTTAAAAGCAGGTATTATTCAGCGGAAAATCAAGGAAAGTGCACAAAAAGAGCAAGAGCGTTTTGATTCAAAAGAGAAAATTCTTTTGGGCACCAACAAGCATCCCGATCCTGAAAACAGGATGAAAGATTACCTTGAAATCTATCCTTTCGTTAAGCAAAACCCTAGAAAAACGCTTATTGAGCCTATAATTATGAAACGGTTGGCAGAAAAAATGGAGCAAGAACGCCTTGGTAGTGAATCCCCCTAACCCCCGGAGGGGGAATTAGCTGCTTTCGGGCACGACCTGCAAGGCGGTGTGCTGAGCTTGACGAAGTATACTTCCGCTTTTTCAGCGAGTTCCTTGCAAGTCTATTATTCGTTTGATGGTTGAAGGTCGGGAGGTTAAAAGACCTGACAGGTTTTGAAAACCTGTCAGGTCTAAATCGAAATGCGTTTTGTAACCGGTAGGAGAATTAGCTATTGGATTTGATGCGACCTGCAAGGCGCTGTGCTGAGCTTGTCGAAGTATATTCCGTGGTCCCGATAGTTATCGGGAGAGCGGTTCCTTTTAGGTCTCTTTAGTAAAGTCAAATTTGATTTTAAAAAAATCTCATGAAGAAAAGAAAAGACATATCGCACATTAAGATTCAAAAAACAACTTCATTAGAATCAAATGTTGATAGCGCTGATAATTCAAAATTTATAATTCAGAATTCAGAATTAATTTCCACTGCTGAAGAAATCGATGTCAAAAAGCGCTATACCAAAGAAGATCTAGCCGATTTTGAACATTTAGATTTCGCCGCAGGTATTCCACCATTTCTGCGCGGGCCTTATAGTACGATGTATGTTCGCCGCCCGTGGACGATAAGGCAATACGCTGGTTTTTCTACCGCGGAAGAAAGTAATGCCTTTTACCGGAGAAATTTGAAAGGAGGGCAAAAAGGACTTTCGGTCGCTTTCGATCTTGCCACTCATCGCGGCTATGACAGCGATCACGAGCGTGTGGAAGGCGATGTGGGCAAAGCGGGCGTGGCTATTGATACGGTTGAGGATATGAAAATCCTTTTTGACCAGATTCCCTTGGAAAAAATGTCTGTTTCCATGACCATGAACGGCGCGGTACTTCCCATAATGGCATTTTACCTTGTCGCTGCCGAAGAGCAGGGCGTCAAACCGGAACAACTTCAGGGCACGATTCAGAATGATATTTTAAAGGAATTTATGGTGCGCAACACCTATATATGTCCGCCAGAGCCGTCCATGCGCATTATTTCAGATATTTTTGAGTACGCTTCTCAGCAAATGCCAAAATTCAATTCCATTTCCATTTCAGGTTATCACATGCAGGAAGCCGGTGCCACGGCGGATATTGAGTTGGCCTACACCCTCGCTGACGGACTGGAATACATAAAAACCGGAATTGCTGCGGGAATGAAAATTGATGATTTTGCGCCGCGCCTTTCCTTTTTCTGGGGCATCGGGATGAACCATTTTATGGAAATCGCCAAAATGCGCGCTGCGCGTATGCTCTGGGCAAAACTGGTGAGCCGTTTTGATCCCAAAAGCAAAAAATCACTTTCCCTGCGCACACATTCCCAGACCAGCGGCTGGAGTCTCACCGAGCAAGATCCATTTAATAACGTGGCGCGCACAACAATAGAAGCGACTGCGGCAGTTTTTGGTGGAACGCAGAGTTTACATACTAATGCGCTGGATGAAGCCATTGCCCTGCCCACCGATTTTTCGGCAAGAATTGCACGGAATACGCAGATTTATTTACAGGATGAAACTGATATTACCAGAACCGTAGATCCGTGGGCCGGTAGTTATTATGTGGAAAGCCTTACCCACGAAATCGCTCAGAAAGCCTGGTCGCTCATCGAAGAAGTAGAAGAACTGGGCGGAATGACCAAAGCGATTGAAAAGGGAATTCCCAAACTGCGTATTGAGGAGGCGGCAGCGCGGAAACAAGCGCGTATTGATAGTGGCGAAGATGCCATTGTGGGCGTCAACAAATACCGATTGGAAAATGAAGACGATCTCCAAATTCTGGAAATAGATAATGTCACCGTACGGAAATCACAGTTGGAACGGCTCGCTTCCGTAAAAGAAAATAGAGATCAAAAATCGGTTGAAAAAGCCTTAAAATCGCTTACCGAAGGTGCAAAATCGACTGATAATTTATTAGCTTTAGCCGTAGAAGCCGCCCGAAAACGGGCTACGTTAGGGGAGATTTCCACTGCTTTGGAACAGGTTTTTGGTCGGTATAAAGCGGAAATCAGATCCTTTAGCGGAGTTTACAGTAAAGAAATGAAACAAGATCCCACATTTGCCAAAGCGCGCCAACTCGCCAATACTTTCGCCGAACTCGAAGGCCGCCGTCCCCGTATCATGATTGCAAAAATGGGTCAGGACGGCCATGACCGCGGCGCTAAGGTAATTGCCACCGGCTATGCAGATGTAGGTTTTGATGTAGATATCGGCCCGTTGTTTCAAACGCCAAAAGAAGCGGCGCAGCAGGCTGTGGAAAATGATGTGCACATTCTGGGCATTTCCTCTTTGGCCGGCGGCCATAAAACGCTAGTACCCCAAGTGATAAAAAAGCTTAAGGAACTGGATCGCGAAGATATTATGGTAATCGTGGGCGGCGTAATCCCGCAACAGGATTATGAGTTTTTATTTGATGCTGGAGCGGTGGCGGTTTTTGGGCCTGGGACAAAGATTAGTGAAGCAGCTATCAGTATTTTGGAGATTTTGATGCGGAGTTTTGAAGATTAGAGTGCTGCGCTAATAGAAAAAAGAACAGAGAGTAGAGAAAAAACAGAAGAGAGAATAGAGAAAAAAGATATGAATTTCGTTTAAACCTGCAAGGCGGTTTGATGAGCTTGTCGAATTGTGTTGCCATCAACCTATTTGTAGGTTTGAATATGTAAACTACCAGAATTCCGGGTAAGATAAATATTCCTTATTTTTATACAAAATAAATTCTCATGAAATCTCTAAACGTCGAATTATCGGATTTGGAATTCAACCAATTAGGATTGATCAAAACCTCTATTAAATTATCTGAATTCGTTGCTATTATCAAACAAAAAATGAATAAACAAATTTTAGAAAAAAGCGTTCAATTAGCTGATAAATATGGACTTTCTCTATTGACAATGGATGAAATCGACGAAGAAATAGAAGCATACAGAAATTCAGAAACTGATTCTTATTTTTGGTATTGTTAAGTTGATATAGTTAGTGTATATTTGGATAAAAAAAACATGGATTGTCCAAAGTGCAAAAGTTCGGATCACGTTAAGGACGGTATCGTCCAGAACAGGCAGCGCCACCGCTGCAAGGGGTGCGGCTACC
>JBDNGW010000425.1:0-6466 GCA_041689735.1 Leeuwenhoekiella sp.
GACGATCCCAGAACTGGTTTATAAGGAGATGCCCAATATCCCGAATTCTGAAAAACGGGATCCCGCACCCCAATATCAAGAACCGCTTTCACCCGACGAATCCCAAAAATTGATTCAAGTGCCCGCCGGTTTTGAATTGGAATTATTTGCTTCCGAACCTGAAATTATAAACCCCATATCAATGAACTGGGATGAAAAAGGCAGACTTTGGGTGGTGGAAACGGTAGATTATCCCAACACGGTGCGCAACGATAAAGGAACGGGGGACGACCGCATCAAAATCTGTGAGGACACCAATGGAGATGGAAAGGCCGACAAGTTCACCGTTTTTGCAGAAAATCTGAATCTCCCGACCAGCTTTATTTTCGCCAACGGCGGAATCATCCTCTCTCAAGCACCGGATTTCCTGTTTCTGAAAGATACAGATGGGGACGATAAGGCCGATGTCAGAAAAGTGATCATCAACGGGTGGGGCATCTTTGACACCCATGCTGGGCCTTCCAACCTGCAACAAGGGATCGATAATAAAATTTACGGGGTGGTCGGTTATTCTGGGTTCAAAGGGGATATTGCCGGCAAAAACTATGAATTTGGCCAATCCGTCTATCGTTTTAAACCCGACCTTTCCGATTTTGAGGTAGTTTCCAATACCAGCAACAATACCTGGGGGTTGGGATTGACAGAAGACAATAGCATTTTTGCCTCCACGGCAAACAATACCCACAGCGTATTTGTGGGGATTCCCAATGCCGATTTTGATGGAGTGGAAGGGATTCCTGCGGAAGGCAACAAGAAAATCGACGGCCATTATGCCATGCACCCCATAACTACACATGTACGACAGGTGGATGTCTTTGGTGGGTTTACCGCGGCATCGGGCCATCATTTTTATACGGCACGTGATTATCCCGCTAGTTATTGGGATCAAGTAGCCTTTGTGTGCGAACCTACAGGCCATTTAGTTCATAATGCAAAAATAAGTAGGGACGGTGCCGGCTACACTGAAAGTGATGGTTGGAACCTCTTTGCCGGAGCAGATGAGTGGGTCGCCCCCGTCGCCGCTCAGGTAGGGCCGGATGGTGCGGTCTGGGTTTTGGACTGGTACAATTTTATCATACAGCACAATCCAACCCCAACCGATGAAAGTGGTGGGTACGATGCGGAAACCGGAGAGGGAAATGCCTATGTCAATCCATTGAGGGACAAATCCCGAGGCCGTATTTGGCGTGTTGTATGCAAAGGCGCCGATGAATATAAACCCATAACATTGAGCATGGACAAGCCCGATGATCTGGTGAAGGCGCTCTCTAATGACAATATGTTCTGGAGGACGACTGCACAGCGGCTTTTGGTGGAGCGTGATAACCGGGATGTACTGCCCCAATTATATGATCTGGTAAATCAAAAAAAGGCGGATAGCCTTGGCTTAAACCCGGGAGCTCTCCATGCATTGTGGACCATTCAGGGACTGGGCGCGATTGGCACGGAACAAAAGGCAAATGAGGTTTTGGCGGAAGCTTTACAACATCCTTCCTATGCAGTTCGAAAAGCGGCCATAGAGATGCTTCCAAAGAATGAATCATATATGGAAAAATTGCTAACAGAAGATTTGATACATGTCAAAGATCCGAGGGTACAATTGGCCGCTATTTTATATTTATCGAAAAACGCTGCTTCGGCAGAAGTTGGACAGGCGCTTTATGAATTGAGCAGGGAAGAAGCGATCAATAAAGATCCTTGGTTGGCCAAAGCGGTCTATATTGCCGCTAGCAAACATCCAGATAGTTTTTTGGCGTCCTATAAGAAGAATAGTGCTGACTTTGACAAAGAACCGTATAAGGCAACACTTGACAAATCGCAGGACGATCCATTCAAAGATGCTTCCATTGCCGAGGTACTCTCCAAAAATTACACAGGCCAAAATATGTCGGAGGAAAAAACAAACACTTCTGCCATTTCCGAAGAAAATGCGACCGTTATCCATATTAAGACGATTAAAAACGAATTGAAATATGATGTCACGGAGTTTGTGGTCGAGGCCGGAAAAGCGGTGGAGATCGTTTTTGAAAATCCAGATTTCCTGCAGCACAACCTGGTCATTACCGAAGCCGGAGAAAAGGGAAAAGTGGGATTGGCCGCAGATAAATTGGCCACAGATTCCCAAGGTGCAGCACTGGATTATGTTCCCAAAATGCCCGAGGTGCTTTTCGCAAGTGCTTTATTAGATCCCGAAAAAACGGTTACGATAAAATTCACAGCACCTGAAAAACCAGGTATATATCCCTATATATGCACCTTCCCGGGACATTGGCGGATCATGCAGGGGGAAATGACCGTGGTAGATGCCAAGTAGTTGGCGAGATGAGTTTTCTGTTCAGAAAGATGTTATTGGTTCTCAGATTTAGAAGTAGGATTGGGGGATTTAGAATATAGTGAAAGAGCGTTATGTCCTTTTTAATTAACGAATTGAATATTCTTAAAAACATTAAATAATTAGTATCAGGACAAATTTACAGTGCCTTAATCTCTATTGGTTAAAGCTGAAATTTTTACAAGCCGTATATTCTACAAGAATAAATCTATTTTATTGAGGCTGCCGGAGAGGATTACCGTATTCGGTTTAAACTGGAGGTTTAGAGGTCAGTAGATAGTTTTATACTTTATATCAACAAGAATTATGTTCCGTGGTTCCACCCCTCAATTTCAAGGGGAGATCCTGTGCCGAACGTTTTTCGGTATGCCGATAGGCGCAGTGGTTTTCCTCGCTGTCAACAGAAAATATCATCTTTAGAATACGGATTAAAGTTTTATTGGAGCTTCTATAACTATGCACTTAACTACTTACCTCTATAGAGGTTTTTTCCTTTTGCGAATGAAATGGATGCTTTAAAAAACAGTATATTTTAATTGCCATGGTCTAAGCTATAATCAAAAGCTAGTTAAGATATATAAGCTTTAACCCAACCCGCCACTCGAATCCGATGAAGAAGAATTGCTTTAATTGTAGCACAAATCGCCTATTTGTTACATTCATGCGTATTACGTTTTAAGTCATTTAAAAGCTTGCTTAAATCTGTTTTTAGCGTCTTGGCAGGCAGGGTCGACCCGAAGTGATTCTCTCCCGATAGCTATCGGGATTGTTGTTTCGGCTAAGTATGAGAATTTGGAAATATCGGGATATGCGCCAATTTTTAGACAACACCGCGCCTGCCGCAATATTAATAAAATGCTGTAAATCAAAAGAAAGTCAGTCTGCCTTTCGGAGAAATGTAGGCAGGTTTAAGCAAGGTTTAAATCTCATATCAGATTTACAAGCGTATAAATCGATCGCTATTTGCGATGTCTACTTTGAATTGTATTAATTTTAGTTGCCATCTTCTCGACGCAATAGTTAGCACCATGAGAAGATAGGCCAACTTGCAGTATGGATCAGCGAAGGAAATGCGTAAGTCAAAACAAGAATTACCAATACGTGATCTCAACGCGACTTATCTTTCAGGTCATTTGACCCTAAGTTATTTCTACAAGCTTCTCAATCAATCGCCATTTCCTTTTTCCTCTTTGAGTTTTTCTGCCAAAAGAACAGGATCAGGAACAGGACTATCAAAATAGCGGGGAACATGACCATTTTTTCCAGGGTATCCTGACCCGCGGCCAGTTCGAGTGCATCGCCGGTAAGCCCTTCAGCTTTATTCACCTCCCTTGAACCATCGATCCAGCTACCGATAATGGGCTGGAAAATCGCGGTCGAGAACATACCCACCCCGCCAATGACGGACATGCCCAAAGCGCTGCTCAAGGGAACCCTCTGCGCCACGGCCCCCACCATGACCGGCCAGAAATAGCAAACGCCCAGCGCAAAGATCACCGCTGCCACATAGGCCATGGGCCCGGTCGTCGTGCTGAACATATAAATACCGATGGTCGCCAGGATTGCCGAACCTAGAAGGACCCCAGTTTGCCCCAATTTACCTACTACCGGCCCTGCAAAATACCTCCCAACAGCCATAAGGCCAGTGGTAAGCGCAAGGATGATCATCGGCTCGGCCCCGCTACTGCCAAGGATGATCGTCACCCATTGGTTGGGGCCGAATTCCGTAATTGCGGTAAGTGCCATACAGACAAACAGGAAAATATAAAGCGGGCTCAGCATTGCCCTGAAATTTTTCTTAAGTGAAGTGGCACCTTCCACCTGTGGCCTGGGGAATTTTTTTCCGAAGAACAATACAATGTAGATAAGGGTGGGCACCATAAGGAGCCACATCTGCGTCTGCCATGAGAAACCAAAATCCGTCATGAACTTGGAGATAAGGGCCCCAAGAAAGATACCGCCGGGGAACCACATGTGGAATCTGTTGAGCATCTTGTTCATCGTGAGGCCGGAGTACATGTCGGCTATCATCGGGTTACAGGCGGCCTCGGTACAGCCGTTTCCAAAACCAATAAAAAGAGTGGAAATCAACAGGCCAACATATCCACCGGCATAGATCGTCAAGATAATCCCCAGGGTATGGGCAACAAAAGCCACCCTCATTATATTTTTTGGGCCAAAATTATGGTACACCAGCCCCCCGATGATCATGGAGATGGGCATCCCCAAAAACCACATGGAATTGATGAATCCCAACTGCTCGGCCGAAAGGCCAAATTCATCGCCCAGTTGCGGTAATATGCCCGCCCTGATCGAAAAGGAAAATGCCGTGGTTATAAGGGCGAAGCAGCTCCCATTGAAGAGCGCGCTTTTGTTGATGGTTTCGTTCATAGGTTTTTGGTTAATTGTTTTTAAGTGGAAAATATTCTTTGACAGCTAGTCTTAATAATTACTTAATTGATAATTATGCTTGTGATATTTTTCAAAACTTCCGATTGTGTTGCGTATCGGCTCCCTTCCCGTGTCTAAGGCTTGTCGGCGAAGCTGGGCTGGGATCTGGTCGTTTACATCATAATAATGATCATAGAACTTTAGATTAAGGCTTCAACGAAATGAAATTTTCTATAAAATTAAAAAATATCAAAGTTGACTTAATATTGCTGAAAACTTAATTATCAGCAGGAAAATAATCGACCACAAAGACATCCTCGACGATCTGCATCCCGCCCAGCATTTTTCCGAATTGTTTATGCTCGGGGTGCGGCAGATAGGTGTCCCTGGCTTCCATATCCTTAAAAGTAAACTGATAAACGTGCGTAAATCCTTGGTTTTTATTCTCCGGGCTGTTGTTTATACCGTGTTCAAAGGCCATGATACCGGGGATTGTATTCTTAAGATCTGCCAGGGCGTTGGTGACCTTTTCGATCTGAACCTCCGTGGCAGTAGGTTTAAATTTAAAAATAACAATATGTCGCATAGTTCCTTCTTTTAAGTCCTGACATCCCATGATCAATAGGGAGAAGGTCAAAATAACAAAAATTGTCTTTATATTTATCGTTTTCATGAGCTTGAATTAAGTCTTGGATTTGGAAAAGGTAAAATCTGGTAAAGAGATGATCTCACCGCCCTTCATCGCAGATTCATGCGCCAAAATCCCAACGCAGGTCATGTTAGCCGATTGGGGGGCGTTGGGATAAGGCTGTCGTCCTTCCACCAGTGCAGAAATAAATTCGTGCACAAGGTGCGGGTGCGATCCTCCATGTCCCGCTCCCTGAATAAACGATAAATGCTGATTTTCATCGGAATCATAGACGCCGGCGCTTGTGAATTTCTGTATTTCTTTGGGCAGCAGGTGCGCATAATCCGGTATCTTGACACGGTCAGGAACCTCCCCGGTATGGATAACGCTATCCTCGTGCTCTATCTGTGTCCATTCAAAGGATTTTTTGGAACCGTAAACATCAAAGCTTTCGCGATACTGGCGCGCTGTGTTGAAGAGGGAGCGCGTGACCTCGGCTGAAAGATCGGAATCCCTGAATTTTATATGGCAGGTTTCAATAGCAAAGGGAGAACCGTATTTGGAAATCAGTTCTTCATCAATTCGGCCCGAGCCGAAACAGGAAACATATTCCGCTTCCGCTTTGGACAATGCCAAGACCGATCCCACACAATGTGTGGCGTAGTGCATGGGCGGAAGTCCCTCCCAATACCCCGGCCAGCCGGTCATTTCCTGCTGATGGGATGCCCTGAGGAACTGGATGCGACCCAGGTCGCCCTTCTCATACATTTCCTTGACAAAAAGAAATTCACGGCTATAGATCACGGTTTCCATCATCATATAGGTCAGGCCGGTTTCGTTTACCGCGTCCACAATTTGCCTGCATTCTTCTACGGTAGTCGCCAGGAACGGTACAGGCCACATGTTTGCCCGCACGCAGGGCCGCCAACGATTGCGCTGCATGGTTGTTTATGGGCGTATTGATGTGAATTGCGTCAATATTGGGATCTTTGAGCAGTTCATTATAATCGGTATATCTATTCTCAATTCCAAAAGCATCACCGATCTCGTCTACCTTGCTCTGCGTACGTTGACAA
>JBDNGW010000426.1:0-1116 GCA_041689735.1 Leeuwenhoekiella sp.
CCTCCAATGGGTACTGCTCACTGCTCTCCATGGCCACCTGTACCTTCTGCCTGAAGAGCCAGGCCGTCTTCTGGTTGACCCCGAAGTGCTCCGCGAGCCAGATGCTGTTGGCCCCTTTCTTGCTGGTGGCTATCTCATAGAGCATCTCAAGGGCCTTGTCGATGCCGAACTTCAATTTATGGAACAGCGTGCCCGTGGTGGTGGACTCGTCGTAACCGCACTTGCTGCACCGCCGGCTGGCCGGTTGTTTGCCCTTTATGTAATCCGTGCCCCGGCAACGCTTGCAGGCATAACCGTCGGGCCATTTGAGCTCGGCCAAAAGATCGTAGCAGTCCTGTTTTGTCGTAAACCTTTCCCTGAACACCTGTCTGTCAAGTTCTTTCAATATTCTCATCTTCTTTGGATTTGAACTTAATCTACAAAATAATATATATTGAGACTTAAATGGGTAGCCCTAAAAAACAAATTACATGGTGAAGCTGTTTTAGGTAACCCAAGCAAAGCAGTTGTATCTTCTTTAAAACGTAGTTTAAAACAGTTATTGAAAGAGGTGAAAACCTTAGAGGACAAGTTAATGATCTTGGTAAAAGAGTCACACCAGGATCTGTTTACCCGCATAAAAACCATACCGGGGATAGGCAGGAAAACAGCGATCATGTTAATAGTCCTAACAGGGGGCTTCGAGCGTTTTTCAAGTGCAGGTGAACTGTGTAGCTATGCTGGTCTGACACCATTGATAAGGCAAAGTGGGAGTAGTGTAAAAGGACGACCGCGAATTAGCAAAATGGGTGATCAAAAACTAAGGAATCTATTGTTTATGTGCAGCTTTACGGCCTGCAAATATAACAAAGCCTGTAGGGATCTCTATGAGCGAATAGTAGCCAAAGGGAAGAGTAAAAAACTGGCATTGATCGCAGTGTGCAACAAGCTGTTAAAACAGGCTTTTGCCATTGCTAAATCAGGATTAATATTTGATGAAGAATACAAAGGTACACTAGTGAAAGATTAATGCATTTTTGCTTGTTTTATAGCACAGTACTTTGGATCTGTTAAGAAATAAAGTGACCGAATTATAGGCAGTTATTTTGTTTGACCACAAGGCGAAAAACGCAGGCA
>JBDNGW010000427.1:0-3796 GCA_041689735.1 Leeuwenhoekiella sp.
AAATCATCTTTCAAGGCCTCAGTGACTTAGGATATATGAGCTCATTATATCTGTAACTATAGGAGTTGAGCCCAACTTTTTAAAACCCGGAACACCTATGATTACAGGGATTACAATTAATAGCTATGTGCCTAAGTCAAAACATTTTTTCAGTTAAACACTTTCTATACTTGCACCGAGAGCGCTTATTTATCCGAAACTCCCAGTTCAGCATTCCGTTTAAAAAACATTCTTGATATGGGGATAAGCATTAAACTTGCCAGTAAAAACAATAAAAATGACCATCTTAGATCTATAAGTTGGGCGACGTAACCTACCAGCGGTGGTCCTAGCAGCATACCAATAATGCCATAGGTAGCAATAATGGAAATGGCCATTCCCGGCGAATATTTTTTTGATGTGCCTGCCAGGCTAAAGGTCATGGGGATGATCGCGGCCACGCCTATTCCCACAAGACAGCTACCCACGAGTGCCGGCCAGAAAAACGGGAAGAATACCATGAGCAAAATACCAACGGCCGTTATACAAGGACTGTAAATATAAAGACGCCGCATGCCAATGTAGTCTATGACCGCATCAGAAAAAAAGCGGGAAAGCGCCATAAAAACCATAAAAATAAGATAGCCCCAGGTAAACACATCTTCGCCCACCACTTCTTTAAAATAGACCCCGCTCCAGTCAAACATGCCGCCTTCGCAAATGGATGCGAAAAATACCATGAGCCCCAACGCCCCTATGAATTTATCGGGTTTACCAATAACCAATTTATTGCCTTCTTTTGCCCTGTCATTATCAAGCAGAAAACGGTACGTAATGAGGGCAATAACCAGTACAAATACGGCCACGCTGAGCAAATGATAATAGATGGGAACGTTAAAACTGACCATTAATGTAGAAACACCTACGCCCGCCAACCCACCACTGCTCCAGAGACCGTGAAATGAACCAATGATCTTTCGATTAAATGACTTTTGTAAGGTAATGGCCTGCGTATTCATGGATATATTGATGATGCGCATGCAAAACGAAAACAGGCTAATGGCCAAAATCAAAGAAACCAGATTACTGGCAAAACCAATACTGCTCAACGCTAATGCAAAAAACAAAAAGGAAACCAGCAAAGGCGACCTGCTGTTGTAACGCGATATCAACCAACCAGAAATGGGAAGCCCCAGCATGGAACTAATGGGCATGGCAAGCAATAAACTGCCCAGTTCTGCCTCGTTAAGGTCAAAAAACGTTTTTAAGGTAGGAATTCGGGAAGCCCAAGTGGAGAAGCAAAAACCAATGATAAAAAAATAGGTTCCCAGGGCAATGCGCTGCTTCACTTTTTCTTCCATATACTACAGTGTTAAGTCAAGCATAAGAGCTTGTTTACAGTCAATTCAAACTGATTTTCAAAGGTTTATGGTTCTGGCTAAGTATAAAAATCACAGAATATCGGGATATTCTGCGGTTTTTATACTTAGCCATGGTTCACAATCCCGATAGCTATCGGGATGTAAATCAGAAAGGAGTCACTTCAAACAAGCTCTAAGTTATCATACAATGCAAGGCGTCTTTTAAGCCATTTCTTCGTTAAAAAATAATTCCATAGCTACGGCTATGGAATTATTTTCTGCTTCGACCTGACTCAAAATTTGCGATTGCCTGATACATCACATTATATTATATTTAACTTAACAATAGTGACAGAAACAAATCAGGTTAAAAATCGGCAAAATTGCACTAAAATTGGCGATTTTTAGTCCTAATTTTGACTTAACTGTTGCTTAAATGCATCACGTTTTTGCAATAAAAACTGAATCAAGTTGAGCTCATTACCTTTGGTCAACATTTTTTTCTCTAGTCCATTTGCGGCTACATAATCCATAAAACCGCCTATATTATTTTCGTCGATATCTAGATTCTTTTTAAAGAAGGTATTGCTGTACATCTGACCCAGTTCATCTTCAGCAGTAGTTTCAAATTCATGGTTCGCGTGGTCCCTTTTATCAAACAACGCTTTGAAGATATTTACAAAGTCCAGGCCGTACTTCCAGTCATCCCTATCTAACGCTGCATTCTGAACCGGACTGGCGTCATCTATAACACTTCGGCGCAGCCCAACCGGTGGGACATCAACGCTGGGGGCATTGCTCACGATCACACGGTTTACGTCCACTTGAATATTGCCAGTCAGATCTGTAGGGGTAACCACAATTTCGTCCAATTTGTTAACGCTTTCGCGCAGCGTGACAATGATCTTTTTATTATTGATCATCCCCAGATCTACGGTGAGTTTAAACGGGGTAAATTGTATAGATTGCACCAAGATTCGATCGCCCTTGCGCACATTTAGAAAAAATACACCATTGCGGTTTGTAATGGTACCGCTGTTTGCAGATTCATTAAAAACTACAATGCCTTCACTATCATCGCCTGGTGGCACATTTACCTTTCCCTCTATCAACATCCTGTTGCTAAAGGACTGGGCGGAGAGTTGGGTGAAACTAAAAATTAAAAGGATTGCGTAAAATAATTTCATAATTTAATATTTTTATGAATTTCCGATAAGAATTTTTATAGTAGCGCTTGAAGATGTCTAAATTTTTGTTAAATCACATCAACCACCTCTTTAAACTCTATTCTTATGAGAAATCTTATACTCGCTAGCACCTCCACCCTTTACGGAGAAGAATACCTCAAATATCTGTTGCCCGCCCTAAATACTCATTTTGAGCAGGTGGAACGTTTGCTTTTTATTCCGTATGCCCGTCCTGGCGGACTCTCTCATGAGCGCTACACAGAACGGGTGCAGGAGGTTTTTAATGAACTGGATATTCAAGTTAGTGGCTTGCATGAATTTAACGATCCCATTGCGGCGGTAAAGGAAGCGCAGGGCATTTTTACCGGTGGTGGCAATACTTTTTTACTGGTAAATGAAATTTATAAGCGACAACTTATGCCGGTTTTAAGAACCGCTCTTTTTAACGGTACGCCCTATCTGGGCACAAGCGCGGGCAGCAATATCTGCGGGATTACCATGCAGACTACAAATGATATGCCCATCGTCTACCCACCCAGTTTTAAAACCCTGGGCGCGGTGCCTTTTAACATCAATGCCCATTATCTGGATCCTGATGCAGACGGCACGCATATGGGTGAGACCCGGGAAACGCGCATCAAAGAATATCATAAATCCAATACCCCGCCAGTTGTGGGATTGCGCGAGGGCAGTTGGCTTACGGTCGTAGATAAGATTATAACGGTAAATGGTCCCCATGGCGCCCGCATATTCACACAAAACGCAAAACCCTACGAAATCCCCAGCGGTGGGAAGATCACATTGTCATAAGTTACAATTTCATTAAAAAAGGATATCCAAGATTTCGTAACTAACTTTTTAGCCAATTTTAGAAAAATCGAACAAAGAAATATCGGCTATATATGATTTGCAGTGGGTAAACATAATTTGGTGTTTATCTAATTTTACCTCGAGCCCTTAGACTTTGCTCAGGATAAACTAAAGTCGAGATGTCAGGAGGTCTCGACTGCGCCTGTTTAAATATTTATAATGAACCTGTATATTCCATATAGAGACGAAATCGAAATATCAGATCAAAAAATTATTTTAAATTATGGGTATTGAAGTTCCGATTATAATATTACTAATTGCACTGCCTATATATTTTCTTCTGAAAGCTATCCTGATAAAGTTTAAAATTGGATCTAAAAAAAATAGATGGTTGTTTGCATTTCTTACTACATTATTCATAAGTCCATTAATCTATGTTATAGCAATAATACTATGGAT
>JBDNGW010000428.1:0-5986 GCA_041689735.1 Leeuwenhoekiella sp.
GAATTATAGGCAGTTATTTTGTTCATCAACAAGGCGAAAAACGCAGACATAGCCGTAGCTATGGCGAGTATTTTCAACGCAGTTGCTGGGCAAAAGAACCCATAGAAATGGGCAGGTTATTTCTAAACAGATCCTTAGTATAACTATGCATTTGACTAGTGATCTCTACTAATTCCTAGTAAAGTGAATAGAGAGAAAATCGAATTTGCAAAACTTCACTTGAGAGCAAAAAAAAAGGTGGAATTTTTCCACCCTTTTTATCCCAAATCTACCATGAACTTAACCTACTTATGCTATGGTATGGCTAATATTAAAAATCTTACAACGCAAAATAAAATATTTTAGACCAAATGCTTAATTTTTTAGATACACTACACAAAATGCCTTATTTAATCTTCTTTTAATACGCTCTATCTTCATTTCCTTCATAATAGTTCATAAATGCCCTGTTTACAACTCTATTGCCACCCGGTGTGGGATAATCGCCGGTAAAATACCAATCCCCAAGATTTTTTGGGCAGGCCTTGTGTAAATTTTCAACTTTTTGGTATATAACGCTTACTTCAGGTTTGGTCGTTTCATCCTTGAGTAACAGTGCAATTTTGGCAGAAATTTCTTCATCGGTAAAGGGATCGTAAATTTCCTTTACATAATTTTTCACGTCTTTGTCTTTAAAGGCTACTTGAGAACAACATTTTTCATAAACCTGTTGGATGATCCCTTCCTTGCCATTTTCTTTTAGCAAATCTATAGCAGCCCTAAAAGCGATAAAATCCTGCAGCCTGGCCATATCGATCCCGTAGCAATCAGGATAACGTATCTGAGGTGCAGATGAAACTACCACAATCTTTTTAGGGTCAAGCCTTGAAAGCATTTTAATGATACTTTTTTTTAAGGTAGTGCCCCTTACGATGCTATCGTCAATAATGACCAGATTATCACTGGGTTTTACAACGCCGTAGGTCACGTCATAAACATGCGCGACCAGATCGTCGCGGCTACTGTCCTCAGTAATAAAAGTGCGGAGTTTTACATCTTTAATCGCAATTTTTTCGGTGCGCAGCTTCAGGCTGAGAATATTTTGAAGTGCCTCTTTATCGAGCTTTTCGCGGTTTGCCAGGATTTTGGCTGTTTTTTGTTCGTCAAGTTCTACTTGGGCAGCTTCCACCATTCCATAAAAAGAAGTTTCAGCGGTGTTTGGTATAAAACTGAATATGGTATTCTGGGTGTCATAATCTATTTCCTTCAGCACTTCTGGCATAAGCAGGCGACCCAGTTCCTTCCGTTCTTGATAAATCTCGGCATCACTGCCGCGGGAAAAATAGATTCGTTCAAAAGAACATGCTTTCCGCTCCAGTGGCTCTTGAATCTTTTTAATGGCGAATTCACCACTCTTTTTAATGATAAGCGCATGACCGGGATCAAGTTCCTGCACACTTTCAAAAGGAGCATTAAAAACAGTCTGAATAACCGGTCGCTCACTGGCAACTACAACCACTTCATCATCTTTATAATAATAAACCGGGCGAATTCCGGCAGGATCACGCAGTACAAAAGCATCGCCATGGCCCAGAAGGCCGGCCATCGCATAGCCGCCATCCCAATCACGGGCTGCTTTCCTCAATATTTTTTTAATGTTCAGGCGTTCTGCGATATGTGGGGTGGCCTGCTGTTTTGAGTATCCCTCTTTTTTAAGCTTTTTATAAAGTTTTGAAACCTCGTCATCCAGAAAATGGCCTATTTTTTCCATTACCGTAACGGTGTCAACTTTTTCTTTCGGATGCTGGCCCAGTTCAACAAGTTTGTCGAAAAGTTCAAAAACATTGGTCATATTAAAATTGCCAGCGACGATGAGGTTGCGGTGCATCCAGTTGTTCTGGCGCAAAAACGGGTGTACGCTCTCCACACTGTTTTTACCAAAGGTACCGTAGCGCACGTGGCCCAATAGAAGTTCGCCTATATAGGGAATATGTTTTTTTTGAAGGGCGACATCATCTGCATATTCTGGATGTTCTGCCAGGGTCTCGTTGATGCGCAAGTTGATCTGCGCAAAGATATCTTGTATGGGCTGCTGTGCGACAGAGCGCTGGCGGCTTATGTAGCGCTCACCCGGTGCCGTGTCCAGTTTTATACTGGCAAAGCCTGCTCCGTCCTGACCGCGGTTGTGCTGCTTTTCCATCATCAAGTACATTTTGTTCACACCGTAAAAAGCGCTCCCGTACTTTTCTTTATAATATTCAAGCGGTTTTAGTAGGCGAATCACCGAAATCCCGCATTCATGTTTAATGGCATCACTCATAAGGCAATAAATAAAATTCGCCCCAGAGGGCTGGGGCGAAAACGTTTAGGATACTTCTATGTCAAACTGCGTAAGCTTTTTAAAGCGGAGCAGCCGTTTGATAAGATCTTTTTCGGTAAGGTCCTGCATACGTTCTGTGCCAAATTTCTCCACACAGAAAGAAGCCAGGTTAGAACCGTGAATGACCGCCCTTTTCATACTGTCAAAGCTTAGGTCATTGCTCTGGCAAAGATAGCCGGCAAAACCACCGGCAAAGGTATCTCCTGCTCCGGTAGGGTCAAAAACTTCTTCTAGCGGAAGGGCAGGGGCAAAGAAAATATTGTCTTCTTCAAATAACAGGGCGCCGTGCTCGCCTTTTTTGATCACTACAAAACGAGGTCCCATTTCGTGTATTTTCCGCGCAGCGGCAACCAGGGAATATTCACCGCTCAGTTGGCGTGCCTCTTCATCGTTTATGGTTATCACATCTACTTCTGCGATGACTTTTTTCAGATCTTCAAGGGCGCTGTCCATCCAGAAGTTCATCGTATCCAAAATGGAAAGTTTGGGTCGGGCATCCATCTGCTGCAGTACGGAAAGCTGTACCATAGGGTGCAAATTGCCCAATACTACTATCTCGGCATCTTTGTAGGCTTTGGGTACTTTGGGCTGAAAATTTTCAAGAGTGTTCAATTCGGTAACTAGGGTGTCACGAGTATTGAGGTCATTATGGTATTTACCTTTCCAGAAAAAGGTTTTGCCACCCTTGACGACTTCTAGGCCATCCATATTGATACCCTTACTTTTTAAGAGATCTATATTCTCCTGCGGAAAATCGTCCCCCACAACAGAAACTATGGCGGGGTCAATGTCAAACTGAGATGCCGCAAGTCCTATAAAAGTTGCTGCGCCACCCAGAATACAACCTGTTTTACCAAAGGGAGACTCAATCTCGTCAAAAGCACAGGTACCCACAATCACTAATTTATTCATCCAGAAAATTTTTGCAAAGATAAGGAATGTAATGAGAATGTTAGGACGATTTTTACAGCAGAACTTACAGGTTTTTAAAAGCCTTAAAGTCTTTTTTTGATAGCGAAAACGAGTCCCATTGAATTTTCTCTGGTTTTATACTAGTAAAGTGGACAATGCAATGCTGAAATAGATTCAATATAATGAAACTGATAATTTAAATTATTGTGGAATCCTATTATCCCCCATTGGGCCTGCCTGCCCTTCTGGCAGGGATTAGGGGGATTACTTCCTCCCAAAATCTGGTGGGATTTCCCACCAGACTTTGGTTTCCCATTTTGTGATACTGTGTCATTATCATAAATGTTGGGCCAGGCGCTCTTTCTGCAGGCTACGCACAAGCTCAAAGTCAATCCCTTCGCTGGGCTTTTAAGGGTTTTGCCCAACTGGCTCAATCTACCCAACCTTATGTCCTGATAGTAACGCTGTCTTTTAAACCATTTTTTCTTCTCTCATCTAAGGCTTTTTAGCCATTTATTAGCTCAAAAGGCTTTGGTGAGATGCGCTTTGCCATCAAAGTATGCTATATGTCGATTCTTTTATATAATTTCGACATATATTTATCAATTGTCGATACTATCGACATGTTCACTTTATAATGTCGATGGCATGTACAATCCTGAGAAACCCTATAACGATCTGCCAATGCTCCCACCAACTGCGGAGGTAGAAACCAAAAAGATTTTAAAACAAGCAATAGCTTCAAATAAGATTTTGGCAGAGCTAAAGGGAAGGGCCGATGAAATTCCCAATCAGTCCATGCTTGTGAATGCAATACTACTGCAGGAAGCTAAAGATAGTTCCGAAATTGAAAATATCGTGACTACTCAGGATAGCCTATACAAGGCATTTTCTTCCAATATATCGGAAACCGACGCACAGACCAAAGAAGTCTTAAAGTATCGACAAGCACTTTGGGAAGGTTACAGTGACCTAGATAAAAGACCTTTGTCCACTAATTCCTTTATCAAGATTGTACAGACCATAAAGGAAAATAATTCCGGCATACGTAATATCCCTGGCACTGCAATAAAAAGCAATGATCGAATAATTTACACCCCTCCAACGGGAGAAGATTGTATTCGGCAGCACTTGAAAAATCTCGAAGACTTTATACACGGCGAAGATGAAATTGATCATTTGGTTAAGTTGGCCATCATGCATTATCAATTTGAAGCAATTCATCCCTTTTTTGATGGAAATGGGCGAACCGGAAGGGTTTTGAATATGTTATATCTTGTCGAGACAGGTCTTTTAGATAAACCTATTCTTTACCTGAGCAAATTTATTATTGAGAATAAAAATGAATATTATGCCAATCTTAGAAATGTCACTGAAAAATCAGCATGGGAAGCTTGGGTTTTGTTTATGCTTAAGGGAGTGGAAGAAACCGCTCGGTTCACAATGAATAAAATAAACGGTATTAATCTATTAATGCAAGAAACCATAAGCTTTGCAAAAGACAATCTCCCCAAACGTGTTTATTCCAAGGAACTCATTGAACTTCTCTTTGAACAGCCGTATTGTAAGGTAAAATATCTTGTAGATAATACTATTGCCAAACGTCAAACAGCTGCTGAATATCTCAATGAACTCGAAAAAATAGGCATCTTGCAATCACAAAAGGTAGGCGTAGAAAATCTATACCTGAATGTGAAGTTAATGGAAGTCTTAAAAAGCTGAACCGTTTCCGCGGACTCCCTCGCAATAGGCTGAAATAGATTCAACATAATGAAACTGATGATTTAAACGAGGTAGAACCATTTTCCCCTCTTTATGCCAGCCTGCCCTTCTGGCAGGGATCACTTCCTCCCAAAATCTGCCGGAATCTCCCCCCAGACCTTAGTTTCCCATTTTTCGATCACTGTGTCATAATCATGGGTGTTGAGCCAGGTTTCTGCGCGGCGCACTAGATCAAAAACAGGTTTGTTCTTGGGCGATTCCTTCAAAGTGGTGCGGCAGGTCTTTTTGCGCACCCAACTCATGGCGGTGCGGGAATCTGTGTAGATGATGCGGTCACTGTTGTGCTTTTTTAGAAACGCGAGGCCGTGCACTAGCGCCAGGAATTCCCCAATATTATTGGTTCCCTGCTGAAAGGGGCCAAGTTTGAAGAGTTCTTTTTTTGATTTTGTATCCACGCCTTGATATTCCATGATGCCGGGATTGCCACTTGAAGCTGCATCTACCGAAATACTGTTATAATTGGGCTGGCCTACTTTAGCCAGCAGTTTGGGATCAGCGGTTTTGGCGGTTTTTTTGCCTTTATAATCTGAATAATTGCCATTAAAAGCTTTTTTTGCTTCCGAGAAAGTGGGAAAACTTTTATACTTCGCTCCTTTTATACCCACGATCATCGCCTTGCAATCTGCCCATTTAGTATAAATTCCAGGTTTTTTACCTTCCCAAACCACGTAGAATTTCTCTTTTTTTGCCATGCTATAAATTTTGTCATTTCCGCGAACCTGCCTGCCGTTTTAGGTATGGGGCGGAAATCTCATCTATTTTTTGCTCAATTTCCTCTGCCTAACTATATCACCCCTTTCAAATGGAGGCACTTTAAAAATGAATTTATCCAATCCTCATCCTTAAAAATTCCTCCGTCAACCAATCTTTCCCCTTTCAAAAAGGGAGAAACTTTCCAATACTAATTGGAGAAAAAATCAAAACTATTCAATC
>JBDNGW010000429.1:0-3759 GCA_041689735.1 Leeuwenhoekiella sp.
AAACCTTTGCTTTACACCAGTTTTTATTCTAAACTCCCTATCCGCTGCGCATTGAGCGTTGCCACGATCAAAACGCCGAACAAAAACAACATCAGACCATAAAATGGGATACCAGTATCAATCATTACACCCAGGATCAAAGGGCCCAAAGCAGTGCTCAATACCATAAACATCGTGAAGAGACTACGGATGGTTCCCAGCTTTTCCACTCCGTAAACCTCGGCAAGTACAGCAGTTTTGACCGTACCGGCAACGCCCGTGGTTACTCCCGCAAACAACAGGAAGAGGAGCGCGCCCACAATGCTTTCCATAAAGGCAAAGGGCAGTAGGCCAATCGCCATGGGCAACAGATAAAACCGAAAAAGCTTCCGCGCCGTAAATTTATCTACCCAAAGCCCACCAAAAATGGACATCACAAAACGAGTGATGGCGTACGCGGTAAAAAAAGCAGCATAGAGCGTGACAGACCAGCCTTTGTCCTCCACAAAAACATACTGATAGAAAAATACGGCCGTGGCGGTAAAACTGAGTATGAAATTGGAGGGCATAAGGATCAGGAAACGTTTGTCTCGCAAGACTTCCTTAAGATCACGGAACAACAGCCGGAAGGAATGGCCCTTTGCAATATCTGCCGTATTGTCAAAATGGGATGTGTCCACAAAATAGAGCCGTACCAAATAAAGAACAAGCACGATAGAACTGGCGCGTGCGGCGACCTCATAACCGTAGAATGCGATCAGGGTCGTAATCCCTATGGGAAATATGGCTTCCCCCACTGCATAACCCAGCGCAACGATGCTCAGTGCCTTGCCCCGGTCACGGGAATAGTGGCGCGACATGACCGTTAGGCTAATGTGGCTCAGCAACCCTTGACCACAGAGCCGCAACCCAATGAGGGAAACGATGAGCAGGGCGATATGATAATGCGAAAACCCAAGCAAGAAAGTGGAACAAGCGAGCCCGATCAGGGTCAAGGCAGTGACTTTTTTGACCGGTTTGTGGTCAATGGTATGCCCTACCGAAAGCAAAATGATCGAGGAAATCACCGTAGCCAACGCATAAACACCGCCAAAATAACCTTTGCTAAAGCCAAACTCCTTGATGATCTCAGGGACATAGAGCGAGATGAGGAAAGTCTGCCCAAAACTGGAAAGCAGGGTCAAAACCCACCCAAAACTCACCTCGCGCACGTTATTCTTTATGAAAAGGAGTAGTTGTTTCAAGCCCGTTTGTTAAGTGTTTTTTAGAAGGGCGCAAGTTCTGAAAATTAGTTGTGCGATCCTTTATTTTGGGAGATTTGTATTTGAAAATTTGGACAATTTAAAGAACTCTGTTTTATCCGTACTTCTAAAGAATTAAATTGAAGGCTTTGTCGTTTCAGGGTTTGTAATAAAATAAAGTGTAGAGGTTATTTCAATACAAACCCTTAGTATGAAAGAATCCATGCGGTAGTTATGGCGGCCCCTCCAACGCATCAAAAACTTTGGTTCGAGAATGACTTGCCTATTTTTTATAGGATGCCGTGTTTTTCTTTAGGGCAACTCTAATAATCCAGTTTAGAATAATGGCACAGTGATTTGCTTCAGAAACGAGGCGTCAAAAACGGAGTTTAGCACCGCTAAAAGAGTAGTTTGACAACAGAATAGCTGGTAAAAAGGACAAGCCCGCGCACAATGTTGGGTTTTTAATGGTGCCCTTTATTATTGCGCATCAGTCAGCGCTGTCACTCCCTTTATACCTGATGGGCCTATTGAAACTTTTATGATAAAAAGAAAGATTACGACAACATTATGCGTGATATCGCAAAAATCAAAGGAAACCTTCTCAAATGGCAGCATTTAAATAACCGCTGCGCAGCTTAAGTTGCCCGTATAACTGTATATTTAGGGCAAAATATACAATTTTAACCTGCACGCTATGAAAAGATTTGTCCTCATGACCGTTATTTTGACCCTTTGCATAGCCTGCAGGGAAAAAGAAAAACTAAGTTCCATAAATCCTGTGAAATGGGAAGACCGCACCGTAAGTAGCACCGCGTTGACCGATTCGCTCGAAAGTGGGAAGAGCTACCTGTCTATCTATTCCCAGATTTTCAGCCTTACAGAACATAAAACCCATAACCTCACGGTTATGGTGAGCCTGCGCAATATGAGCGATAAGGACACCATTTATATGGATACCGCGCATTTTTACGACACCCACGGTAAACTCCTACATGATTATTTTATTAAGCCCATTTATCTGGCCCCGCTGGAAACGATTGAGATCGTTATAGACGAGACCGACACCGCCGGCGGTACCGGGGGGAATTTTATTTTTGAATGGAAAATACCCGAAAGCTGTCCGGAACCTCTTTTTGAAGCAATCATGAGTTCTACCACAAGCCAGCAGGGACTTTCTTTAATTACCGAAGCAAAACGTATTGACTAAGAAATGTCCATTTTAGTCTAATTTTGAGGCAAAAAACAAGTTATTCCCCTTTATGACGCTCACCACCGAAAATATTTTGCTTATAGGTTCGATATTGCTTTTGATAAGCATCATCGCAGGTAAGACTTCGTATAAATTTGGTGTTCCTACACTGGTGCTTTTCTTGGTCATTGGTATGCTCGCAGGGTCTGACGGCATAGGAGACATCCACTTTGACGATCCCAATATCGCACAGCTCATAGGTGTCATTTCACTTAATTTCATCCTGTTTTCCGGAGGGCTGGATACCAACTGGAAAGCGGTCAGGCCCATTTTAAGGGAAGGTATTTCACTTTCCACATTAGGTGTACTGCTTACGGCGCTCTGCGTGGGTGGTTTTGTCTATTTTATTACTGATTTTACGATTTATGAAAGTCTGCTGTTGGGCGCTATTGTCTCTTCTACAGATGCGGCGGCCGTATTTTCGATTTTGCGGTCAAAAAATTTGGATCTAAAAAATAATTTGAAATCTACCCTAGAGCTGGAAAGTGGGAGTAACGATCCCATGGCCTACGTGCTTACCATTGCTTTTCTGGGGCTGGTGGTCAATGAGAATTTGAGTGTCTATTCTATGATTCCGCTGTTTTTACAGCAGATGATCGTGGGCGGTATCGCGGGTTTCGCCTTCGGAAGGCTGAGCAAATTAATCATCAATAAAATAAGCCTCGATTTTGAAGGTCTGTATTCCGTTCTGGTCATTGCGCTGATGTTCATCACCTTTTCGGCAACCAATTTTCTTGGTGGAAACGGTTTTCTCGCCATATATATCTGCGCTGTTTATCTGGGGAATCAGTATTTGATACACAAAAACACGATCCTCAGAATGTTTGACGGGCTGGCCTGGCTCATGCAGATCGTCCTGTTCCTCACGCTGGGTCTGCTCGTGTTCCCCACGCAGGTCTTACCGCTCATGGGCATTGGCTTGATCATCTCACTGTTCCTTGTGTTTGTGGCGCGCCCAGTAGCTGTTTTTTTGAGTTTGATTCCTTTTAAGATGGCGCTGCGCCGCCGTTTTTATATCTCTTGGGTAGGTTTAAAAGGTGCGGTGCCCATTGTTTTTGCCACCTATCCACTTCTGGCAGGGATAGAGAAGGCCAATACGATCTTTAATATCGTTTTCTTTATTTCACTTACTTCCATTTTAATTCAGGGAACGACACTTTCGCTGGTGGCGAAATGGCTCAAGGTCGCCCTCCCCGAGCGGGCGAAGCAAAAAAATCCTGCCGAGTCCTTCGCGGTTGAACATCCCAAGGCCATTATGCGCGAAATAGGAATTGACAATACCAGTAT
>JBDNGW010000430.1:0-2037 GCA_041689735.1 Leeuwenhoekiella sp.
CTTCTTCAGTTCAAAATAGGGCTTCAACTTTTCATCATCCAGATCAAAGAGTTTTTGCTTTAGTTTTTCTGAATAATAGGCGCTGTCCCATTTTTCTAAATGGTCGATAGCGTCCAATTCTTTGGCAAAATCTTCCAACTGTTTAAATTCGCGCTCAGCGGCAGGTTTTGCTTTTTCCAGCAGCCCTTCCAGAAAATGCTCCACCTTCTGCGGACTTTTGGCCATACGCTCTTCAAGTACAAAATGCGCGTGGGTTTTGTAACCCAATAGCTGCGCTCTTTCTTGCCTTAAATTGGCGATTTTGAGCACATTTTCCTGATTATCGAGTTCATCACCGTGAAAACCTTTTGCCCCAAAAGCAATGGAAAGTTCCTTGCGCAGCTTGCGGTTTTCGGCATATTTCATAAAGGGGATATAGCTTGGATATTCCAGCGTGATCACAAAACCTTTCTTGTCTTTCTCCTGTGCGGTTTGCGCCGCCGCTTCTTTGGCGTGATCGGGAAGGCCAGCGAGGTATTTTTCGTCTTTGAGGTGCAGTTCGTACTTGTTGGTTTCGGCCAGGACATTTTCGCCAAAAGTAAGTTTCAGTTTGGCCAGTTCGGCATCAATTTCGCGCAAGCGCAACTTTTTATCCTCCGGCAGATTCGCGCCGTTTCGGGAAAAACTTTTATACTTTTTTTCGAGAAGGGTTTTTTGCTCTGGGTTTAAATCCAAATTTTTGCGGTTCTCAAACACTGTTTTTACCCGTTGGAAAAGGGTTTTATTAAGTGTAATATCATTGGAGAATTCCGAAAGTTTCGGGGAAACTTTTTGCGCTATTTTCTGGATTTCATCATTGGTTTCCGCGCTGTTTATATTGAAAAATATACTGGTAACGCGCTCCAATTGGTAACCGGCATAATCAAGTGCTTCAATGGTATTTTCGAAAGTTGGTGTATCTGACCGGTTTGCAATAAAGTCAATCTCCTTACGCGCTTTTTCTATTGCCGCTTCAATGGCAGGTTGATAATCTTCGGTTTTTATTTGTAAAAAAGGAGCTTCGTTAAAAGCTTCCATTAATATATTTGACATGTTTTTTTATTTTATGTGGAAAATAGGATTATAAAAATAAATGCATTGAAAAATGACTTTTTTTAATTGGAAAATGTGGATATAAAAAAGTTACCCGCTCTATGTCACTTCGAGTGTTTTTAGTTGAAGCGATAGCGGAAATTAAAAAAGTATCGAGAAGCGTCTCTTATTAAAGTCATCTTCGAGAAAGCAATTCAATTATGATAGGTTCTCGACCTACCTTAACGGCAGGCAGGTACACGCTCCTACCGTCGCACACTCGAACTGACAGTAGTTTCCAGAATGTCACTTCGAGTGTTTTAATTGAAGCGACAGCGGAAATTAAAAAAGTATCGAGAAGCGTCTTTAACTAAAATAATCTTCTAGAAAACAAGTCGGCTATGAAAGGTTCTCGATATACGCTCCTAACGTCGCACACTCGAACTGACAGTAGTTTCCAGAATGTCACTTCAAGTGTTTTTAGTTGAAGCGAGAGCGGAAATTAAAAAAGTATCGAGTAGCGTTTCTGACTAAAATTATCTTTAAAAAACATCATCGTCGTAAAAGGTTCTCGACCTACCTTAACGGCAGGCAGGTACATGCTCCTACCGTCGCACACTCGAACTGACTTAGTCGTAAATCAGAAAATAAACAAAAAACAGTCATTTTCAGCCTATTTAGGCAGTTTATTGCTCCTTTAAGGACTTCGCCCCTTCCATAACTTTATTTTTAAGCCCTTCTTTATAATCCACTATTTTCTGTTGAATTTCTTTATTGGAAGCACCCAAAATCTGTGCCGCGAGAATACCGGCATTTTTGGCGCCATCCAGCGCCACGGTGGCAAAGGGCACGCCGCCGGGCATTTGTAAAATAGACAGCACAGAATCCCAGCCATCTATGGAATTTCGCGATTTTACCGGCACGCCTATCACGGGAAGCGGGGAGAGGGAAGCGATCATTCCGGGCAAATGCGCCGCGCCGCCAGCA
>JBDNGW010000431.1:0-7868 GCA_041689735.1 Leeuwenhoekiella sp.
AATTTAAACAAGCGTTTAATTTTACTGTTGAATTATGACGGGTTATGAAAATGAGTGAGAAGAAAGTCCTGATCATGGAGGTGGCAGAAAAACTTTTTGCCGAAAATGGTTTTGATGGGACCTCGGTTCGGCAGATCGCAAAGGCGGCAGACATTAACGTGGCCATGATTTCTTATTATTTTGGCTCCAAGGAAAAACTGCTGGAAGCCATGCTCTTGTTCCGCATTTCAGATTATATGAGCGAACTACAAAACACGATAACTCCCACCATGACACCGCTCGAAAAAATAAACTGCTTTATCAAAATTGTCATCACCCGCGTACACCAAAACCGGCATTCACAAGATTGTAAATTTTGAGTACACCAAAGATTCCCGGAGCTTGGATCTTGATAAATATATAGACCAGAAGAAGGAAAATTATAAGATTGTTGAAGGGTTTATAACAAGCGGGCAGCAGGATGGTAGTTTTAGAAAAGATATTGAGCACTTGCTGGTGGTTCCCACGGTGCTGGGTACCTATCTGCATTTTTATTACAACAAGCGCTTTTTTCAATCGGTGCTCTACCTGCCCGATGAAGACGCTATTGACACTTATGTGCACAGCACCTTGATCCCTCATATTCAGGACACCATAAAAGCACTTTTGACTTATGAAAAATAATTGTTTGTCCTTTTTATTTTTGCTGCTTTCCAGCACTGCGGTGCTCCGGGCGCAGGAAATAAAAAATTTCACTTTGAAGGATGCCGTGCACCTTGCGCTCGAAAAAAGTGATGACGCACGCATTTCGGAAATCAGGGTTATTACTGCGGAAAGCCAGCTGCAGACTACAAAAAACGCTCAATATCCCGATGTTTCGGTCTCTGGCCAGTATCAATATCTGACCAATGCAAATGCCAAATTCAGCTTGGTCACTGGCACCAGTGATCCCGATCCTGAAAACGCAGAACCGGTCGCCACGCCTGCAATCAATCAATTGCTTTTGGGACGGGCAAGTGTATCCATGCCATTATTTTCGGGCTTTAAACTGAAAAATTCGGTCGCAGCGGGCGAAAATCAGCTAAAAGCAGCCACTTTTTCAGCTGAAAACGATAAAGAAGATATTGCCCTGCAGACCATTCAGGATTATGTAAATCTATACAAAGCTCAGCGTACCGTAGAGTTGGTGGAAGAAAACTTAAAAAGCGCAGAACAACGTGTACGTGATTTTTCGGCCATGGAAGAAAACGGTCTCCTTGCACGCAATGACCTTTTAAAGGCCGAACTGAGAAAATCGAACGTGGAACTTACTTTGGCACAGGCCAAAAAAAACGTCTCTATTTTAAATTATCGATTGGTCACCTTCTTAAAACTTCCGGAGCAAACAGAAATCGAGGTAAACGAAGCCAATTTTGACCTCGTGCCCATGCTCGAAGAAACAGACCCTGCAGTCTCAAGACCTGATCTGGAAGCTTTGAATTATCAGAAATTGGCGGCTGACAAGAACGTAAAAGTGGCCCAGGGCAATTATTATCCCAGCATTGCACTTACCGGCGGCTATATTGCCCTAGACCTGCAAAACGCGCTCACGGTAACCAATGCCCTGAACGTGGGCGTGGCCGTATCTTATGATCTGGCTGATATTTTTAAAAACAAAAGCAAGGTGCACACCGAAAGTAGTAGGGCAGAAGAGCTGCAATATAACTATGATAAAGCTGAAGATCAAGTGCGTGTCCAGGTAAGAAATGCACAGGAAGAGTTTGAGCTGGCGCAGAAAAACCTGGAGGTCTACAGCCAGTCCGATGAGCAGGCCACCGAAAATTACCGCATTGTAAAAGACAAGTACGACAACGGCCTGCAAGATACCAATGACCTGCTGGATGCCGATGTGCAACGCCTACAGACCAAAATCAACCTGGCCAATGCAAAGGCAAATGTTACCCAGCGGTATTACGAACTGCAAAAAGCCGAAGGAAACCTAGTCAATCAATTGAACAAATAATCAGTACCCGCTATGGAAAAAGAAACAAAGAAAAAAACCAATAAAAAGTTTATAATCATTGTGAGCGCACTTGTTTTAGTAGCAGCGGTTTATGGCGGTTATAAATACATCAACTCCCTCTCTCACGAGACAACCGATGATGCGCAGGTCCGGGCAAATATGACGCCCATTATTCCGCATGTAAGCGGTTATCTAAAAAAAGTATACGCGGTGGATAACCAAAAAGTGAAACAGGGCGATACGCTTTTCGTGATTGAATCTCAGGATTATCAAGTACAATTGGAGCAGGCCAAAGCCAATCTTGCCGCGGCCGAAAGTCAGGTTTCGGTTTCCAAGGCGAGTATAGGTTCGTACCAGGCAAATGCCAGTGCCTCGCGGGCGCAGGTAAGTTCGGCCGGGGAAAGTATTGCAACGGCCGAAATAAAATTGCGTCGGGCGTCCAATGATTTTGAGCGGTACAAAAACCTTTTTGACAATCATTCCATCACCGCGCAGCAGTTTGAACAGGCGGAAGCGGCCATGCAGGAAGCAGAAAACCAACTGCAAATGCTAAAAAGCCAGGAACGCGCCACTGCCAGCCAGAGCAAGGCCGCGCGTTCACAGACAATAATTTCTGAAAAACAAGTGGATGTGGCTGATGCCAAAGTGAAAGCAGCACAGGCACAGCTGGATGCGGCCCAAATTAACGTAGGATATACCATTGTTACCGCGCCCATTGACGGCCAACTTTCTAATGTGGATATTCAGGAAGGGCAGTTTGTAGGTCCTGGTCAGGCGCTGTTCTATCTGGTCAATAGTAAAAATAAGTGGGTGATTGCCAACTTTAAGGAAACCCAACTCACCAAAATGAGCCTGGGTCAGAAAGTGGGCATTGAAGTAGATGCGTACCCCGATACCGAATTTGAAGGCGAAGTGGTCGCATTTTCTCCAGCTACGGGAGCGCGTTTTTCGCTGCTTCCGCCAGATAATGCGACCGGTAACTTTGTAAAAACAGTACAGCGCCTGCCCGTAAAAATCAATTTCACTTCGTCAAACAATGCTGAAAAACTTGAAAAATTACGCTCGGGAATGAATGTGACGGTGGACGTTCATCTAAAATAATTGGGAGGTTTGAGGTCAAAAAACAGGTGAAAAAGCCTATAAAACGGCCATTTTAAAGGAATTTTTGACCATTTCAAGCCAAATTAGTATGGCAAAAGCACAGGTAATTGAAGATAGCGATTTAGTGGAATATGGTTTTCGCCGTGTAATTATCACGATGACCGCCATTTTGTGTGCCCTTTTGGAAATTGTGGATACCACGATCGTTAACGTGGCCCTCAACGATATGCGCGGCAGCTTGGGCGCCACTCTCAACGATGTGGCTTGGGTAATCACGGCTTACGCGATCGCAAACGTAATAATTATCCCGATGACCAGCTGGCTTTCCAAGCAGTTCGGGAGGCGTAATTACTTTGCCGCTTCGATCATCCTTTTTACCGTAGCTTCTTTTCTTTGCGGCAACGCTACCAATATCTGGGAACTTGTGGCCTTTCGGTTTATTCAAGGTATTGGCGGGGGCGCATTGCTGGTGACCGCGCAGACTATCATCACCGAAAGTTATCCCATGGCAAAGCGCGGTATGGCGCAGGCTATTTATGGAATGGGAATTATTGTGGGACCCACATTGGGCCCGCCCTTGGGAGGTTATTTGGTGGATCATTACTCTTGGCCCTATATTTTTTACATCAATATCCCCATTGGGATCATTGCTACCATTCTTACGATTTTATACGTACGCAGCCCTGAATACGGTGATAAACTGAAGGTAAACCAGGTGGATTGGATCGGAATTGTCTCTTTGGCTGCTTTTATTGGTTCGTTGCAATTTGTGTTGGAACACGGCCAACAGGACGACTGGTTTGAAGATCCGATGATTGTTATGCTTTCTATGGTTTCGTTATTTGGTTTTGTCTTCTTTATTTGGCGGCAAATGGTTTACGAGCATCCTATTGTGAATTTACGTGTGCTGCGGGATCGTAATTTGAGCGTTGGGATGGTGCTTACCTTTATTCTTGGTTTTGGGCTTTTTGGTTCTACGTTTATCATCCCGATCTATACACAGTCGGTTTTGGGCTGGACGGCCACAGATGCGGGTTTATTGCTCATTCCCAGTTCGATAACCACGGGGATTATGATGCCCATAATCGGGAAATTATTGGAGCGTGGCGTTCCGCAGAAATATCTCGCAGCTGGCGGATTTTTGATCTTTTTTATCTACAGTTATTGGATGTTTGACGTGATGACGCCAGATACGGGTTCGGAGCATTTCTTCTGGCCATTGGTCGTCCGTGGACTTGGATTGGGATTGCTTTTTGTGCCGATAACTACACTTTCACTTTCTACCCTGCAGGGAAAAGATATTGGCGACGGCGCGGCCTTTACCGGGATGATGAGGCAGTTGGGCGGTTCGTTTGGTATCGCCATTATCACTACGATGGTCTCCCGTTTGAGTCAGCAGCACCGGATAGATCTGATCCCGAATATTACTGGGATCAACTTTCAGGTACAGCAGCGTATAGAGGGTTTAAAGCAAATGTTTATGAGCAAAGGTTTCAGTGCCAGTGAAGCGTTGAGCCGCGCCTATCAAACCATGGAAGGCACGGTTATGCGGCAGGCCACCGTACTTTCGTATATGGATATTTTTCTTTATTTGGGCATTCTTTTTCTGGTGTGCGTTCCCTTTGTGCTCCTGATTAAAACACGTAAAGGCAAAGTAGATACTTCTGCGGTTCATTGATGATTACCGGGCTGCCGCTAAATATAGATTTTTTCCGAAGTTTTAAAACCGGTCCAGTTTAGCGTTGGGCGATAACTAGCTTGAATGCTTGTTCTAGATACGCAGATAACTGTTAAAGATCAATAAGCCATTCCATTATTACCTAATTTTGATAACATATTAGCTTAAAGCTGTAAAAAATGGTCTTTTTAGCACAATTATTCACAACTTTACGGGAACTCTATTTTGATCCTCTATGTTGAAGAAAATTTTCCCCCTCATTTTTGCGGTATTAGGTACAATTACCACTCAAGCACAAGAAAATAAAGTCACCCATGCCGATACGCTTCGCGGAAGTATTACCCCAGAGCGGGCATGGTGGGATGTGATGCGCTATGATATTTCGGTCGCTCCAGATTTTGATAAAAAATTTACTTCGGGCTTTAATAATATTACCTATAAAGTAATACAGGAAAAACATCCCGATATGATGCAGATCGATCTGCAGCAACCTTTGGATATTGACAGTATTATCTTTGACAAAAAACAAGCTTTAAAATTCAACCGGGAAGGTGCTGTTTTTCATGTGCAGGTTCCGACTCAAAAAATGGGATCTGAGCACGAAGTAAAAATTTATTTCAGTGGAAAACCCCATGAGGCGGTACGTGCGCCCTGGGACGGTGGCTGGACGTTTACCAAAGATGAAAAAGGCCGCCCATGGATGACCGTTACCTGCCAGGGACTTGCCGCTTCCATATGGTATCCCAACAAAGACCACCAGAGTGATGAGCCAGATCGCGGCGCCTCTCTGACCATGCGCGTTCCCAAAGATTTAATGGCGGTTGCAAACGGGAAAATGCTCGATAAAACTGAAAATAATGACGGAACGATTTCCTATAAATGGGGCGTGGAAAACCCGATCAGCAATTATACGATCATTCCGTACATTGGTCATTATAAAAATTTTTCAGAAGAATATCTAGGACTAAAAGGCGATTTGGACCTCAATTATTGGGTGATGGATTATAACCTGGAAAAAGCCAGGGATTATATGCCCACCGAAGTGCATAATATGCTCAATGCTTTTGAATACTGGTTTGGCCCGTATCCATTTTATGAAGACGGCTACAAACTTGTGGAGACCGAGCATACCGGGATGGAACATCAGTCCAATGTTTCCTACGGAAATTTTTATGCGCCGGGCTACCGCGGTAGGGATCTCTCTGAAACCGGATTGGGGATGACATGGGATTTTATCATCATTCACGAAAGCGGGCACGAGTGGTTTGGAAATAACATTACCAGCAACGATCTGGCCGATATGTACGTGCACGAAAGTTTTACCAATTATAGCGAGACCCTGTTTCTCGATTATGTGTATGGGGAAGAAGCTGCCAACGATTATAATTACGGAACGCGCAGCGGAATACAGAATGATAAACCGATAATCCCGGCCTATGGAATAAATGCGCAGGGAAGTGGCGATATGTATCCCAAGGGTGGCAATATGCTGCACAGTATTCGCCATAGTATGGATGACGATAAGTTGTTTAAGAATATCCTTACCGGGCTGAATATGACCTTTCACAACAAGACCGTGGATGGAACGGAAATTCAACAATATATTTCGGAGAAAGCGGAGTATAATTACTCTAAAGTGTTTGCACAATATTTAACCACGACGCAGATCCCAAAATTGCAGTTATATATAGACGGGCCCGGAAGTAAGATATTTTATCGCTATACCAATTGTGTGGATGGTTTCAATCTTCCCCTGGTTTTGAAAGGCGAACAGGAACGTATTAAGATCATCCCAACTTCAACATGGGAAAGTGTTGATATTCAGCATAAAAACCAGTATTTGTTTACGCCCTGGCGAATTGAGCATATGTATTATATAGAAGTGGAATTAATTAAAAAAATGGAAGAATAGATGTTTTCAAAAGCAACATATTTAGGAAGGCGCAAAGCCTTAAAAAGCAAGGTAAAATCAGGAATTTTAATCTTTCCGGGAAATAAAGAAACCGGAATGAACTATGATTCCAACTGGTATCCGTTCCGTCAGGACAGTACTTTTTTATACTATTTCGGAATCAACCTGCCAGATCTGTATGTGGTCATCGACCTGGATGAAGACAAAGAAATACTTTTTGGGGATGATCTTACACCGGAAGATATGGTTTGGGTAGGCGCTGCCGAACCTTTGTCCACGTATGCCGAAAAATGTGGACTTGCTGAAGTCAAACCGATGTCCAAACTCGAGCAGGTAGTCCAGAAAGCAAAGCAACAGGGAAAGACCTTGCACTTTTTACCTCCTTACCGAAGCAAAACAACTATTGAAATTAGTCAGTTGATGGGAATTCCGATCAGTGAAGTGGAGGCGCATAAATCAGTTGAATTTATAAAAGCGGTCATTGCCCAGCGTTCCATAAAATCTGCCGAGGAAGTTGAAGAATTACACAAAGCGGTCAACATCACCGCGGCAATGCACCGCCACGCGATAAAAAATACCAAACACGGCGATACTGAAAAGCAGATCGCGGGCGAATTGCAAGCGATCGCGATCGCCGGTGGCGGGAATCTCTCATTTCCTATTATCCTGACCAAAAACGGCCAATATCTACACAATCATGCAACCCAGGCAGTGGTAAAAAATGGCGATATTGTGCTCTGCGATTGCGGCGCCGAAACCGCGATGAACTACGCCGGCGACATGACGCGCACCTTTCCGGTGGCCGAGCGTTTTACCGATGTTCAGCGGGAGATTTATTCCATTGTTCTGGACGCGCATGAGTCGGCCGTTGCTGCATTGAAACCGGGATATCTCTTTAAAGACGCACATTTATTGGCCTGCAGCGGAATTGTTGAAGGTCTAAAAGGTATGGGCTTGATGAAAGGCGATACGCAGGAAGCCGTACATGCCGGGGCACATACGCTCTTTTTTCAGTGTGGGCTGGGTCATTTTATGGGAATGGATGTGCACGATAGGGAAAATTTCGGCGAACAATTGGTAGGTTACACGGATGATTTACAGAAAAGTACCGAATTTGGTCTAAAATCGCTCCGTTTGGGCAAAAAATTGGAAGCTGGCAACGTGCTAACCGTAGAACCGGGAATTTACTTTAATGC
>JBDNGW010000432.1:0-2906 GCA_041689735.1 Leeuwenhoekiella sp.
ATCTGCAATATAAACTTCCTTAAGGGCAACCTGACCGTTATATTTAATATGTACCTTGGCCACATTAATCGAGGTTCCGTAGGTTTCATTCAAAGAAGTTGTCGCCTTTTTTGCTATAAAAGTCTGTACAGACGAAATAGAAAAAAAGACGACCAGCAGCACAAGAAACCCCATAATTAGAAATAGGGAGCGCCTTAATATTTTCCTGAATTTTCTGATACGTTATTAAGTTTTAACTTTGCACAGTCTCTGGCAAAAGTACAGAACAAACCCTATGCCTTTTTATTATATGCCGAAAAAAAACACATACATTCTCGCTATTGAATCTTCCTGTGACGATACCGCCGCGGCCGTATTGCACAACGACTACGTACTGTCTAATGTTGTGGCCGGACAGGAAGTTCATACAAAATATGGTGGTGTGGTGCCAGAACTGGCTTCACGTGCGCACCAGCAACATATTGTGCCGGTGGTACACCAAGCCCTGCGGAAGGCTGGAATCAATAAAAACCAACTTTCGGCCATTGCGTTTACCAGCGGTCCGGGGCTTATGGGTTCGCTGCTGGTGGGCACTTCTTTTGCAAAATCACTGGCAATGGGGCTGGACGTTCCGCTTATTGATGTAAATCATATGCAGGCGCACATTCTGGCGCATTTTATAACCGAAGAAGGCTACCAGAAACCGACTTTTCCCTTTCTGGCATTGACCATTTCTGGCGGTCATACCCAGATCGTCAAAGTAACCGGTTATTTTGAAATGGAAATCCTTGGGCAAACGCTGGATGATGCGGTGGGGGAGGCCTTTGATAAAAGTGCCAAAATCCTGGGTTTTCCGTATCCCGGCGGGCCTCTGATCGATAAATATGCCGCACTGGGAAACCCCAAAGCCTTTAAATTTACCAAACCGAAAGTAGGCGGACTTGATTTTAGCTTTAGCGGACTAAAAACGGCGATCCTTTATTTTTATCAGGCCGAAATAAAAAAAGATCCTGATTTTGTGATAAAAAATCGTGACGATATTTGCGCTTCCATACAATATACCATTATTCAAATCTTGATGGACAAGCTTCAACTAGCGGTCAAACAAACCGGAATCAAGCAAGTGGCCATTGGCGGCGGTGTTTCTGCAAACAGTGGAATACGGAAAGCACTCAAAGAAGCCGAGCAAAAACTGGGCTGGAAAACCTTCGTGCCCAAGTTAGAATACACCACGGATAACGCCGCTATGGTGGGAATTGTAGGTTATCTCAAATATAGCGCCCCCGGTTTTAAACAGAACGGCTATACCGAAAACAATACCGTGGCCAAGGCCCGTTTATCTTTATAATTTATGCAACTTTTCTACAGCGCAGACCTCAGGCCAAATACAACTACAGCTACTTTTCCCAAAGACGAGAGCAAGCACATCGTAAAGGTTTTACGTAAAAAAGAAGGCGAAATCCTCGATTTTACCGATGGCAATGGCAATTTTTATAAAGCAGAAATCATCCAGGCCAGCGTCTCCAATTGCAAGGTGAAAATACTAGAGATAATTGCTCAGGAAGGATTACCGTACCGGTTGCACCTCGCTGTCGCACCCACCAAATTAAACGATCGCTATGAGACTTTTTTAGAAAAGGCAACCGAAATAGACATCACCGAAATCACGCCCATTATCTGCGACCACAGTGAGCGCAAAATAATAAAGCCCGAACGCTATGAGCGCATTATACTAAGCGCCATGAAACAATCGCTAAAAGCCTATTTGCCAAAACTGAACGAAGCAATTGCCTTCAAGGAATTTATAACACAAGAAGCATATAGCAAAGATCAGCGTTTTATCGCCCATTGCGAAGAAGATGCACTCCGTTTCTCGCTAAAACAGAAACTAAAACCAGCCGCGCCCGTTTTGCTATTAATTGGTCCAGAAGGTGATTTTTCACCAGAAGAAATCGATTTTGCCCTTTCCAAAGGATTTCAGCCGGTAACGCTGGGAACAAGCCGCCTACGCACCGAAACCGCAGCAATCGTGGCAGCTCATAGTGTGGCTTTTATCAATGAGGTTGAAAATCTGTAAATTGTATTGTGTATAATGTAAAGTGCTACTGTCCAGCATGTGGCCTATATTTTTTCAATTGAAAATATCCGAATTCGAAGCAATAAACAATTAGCAAAGAACAGTGATTAATAAATAATTATCAATTGAGTCCACTCCGAATACTATAAAACGTGCTGAATCGTCTTAAAAAGGATCAATCTCGTAATTGTAATCAACTGAATTTCAATAGGATAAAATATATCAAAAGTTCTTATTTGATCCGGTTTTCCAGGAATTGGACTTTTCGGAGTGGACTCTCAATTAACAATTTGGAAGAGTGATAAAGGGATCAACGAAAAGAGAAAAGAGAGAAGAGAGAAATTTAAGAGTGAGGAGTTAAGAGTTAAGAATTGAAATTGCGAATAAAAAAAAGACTTGCAATGTGCCTGTTTGCTGGCAAAGGAATGTGGTCGTAAAGCTTGTAATAGATTTCAGCTACACTAGGTCATTTGGATCACTAACTCAAAACAGTTTGTATTATTAAAAAATAAACAATTTAGCAGTTAAACAATTAAACAAATCAAGGAATTCACATTTTTAAAAATAAACGATTCAACAGTCATGCGAATCCACAAATCCACGTCTTCTCAAATAAACCATTAATCGTCAAAGAATCCAGCAGTTAAAGAATTAAACAAATCCACCAATCCACATTTTTCAAAATAAACGATTGAATGAATCCTTTTTTTTGTAGGTATTTTTCTCGCAAAAGCAACCACCCTCCCGATAACTATCGGGATCAGCAAAGCTGAAATTTTCCCCTCCTTGCTAAGGATCTGTATAGAAATAACCTGCCCGTTTCTACTTGTTCTTTTGCTCGCCCACTGCG
>JBDNGW010000433.1:0-5984 GCA_041689735.1 Leeuwenhoekiella sp.
ATTTGAATCAATGAAAAGTTTAAAAGATTGGCTGAACGAAATGGTCTGCGAAATGAAACCTCAAACAATTAAATCTATAACTGGAAATCATCATTTTCTGAATGCTTTTAATACGGCATTTAATAGCTAAATTGGTATTAAACCACTCTCTTAGATCTGACAATATATTTTCTAATGAGAAAAATATCTCTAAGAATCTGGTTATAACATGTGTAGATCATTTAAAATCTAAAAAAATTGAAGCTTATCACAATCAATTAAAAATTGAAATAGACTGGTTCGATATGCCGTCGTATCTCAATATTAGATTCAATAAGGTATATTATAGCAGCAGTCCTTATTATTGAAGACTCTCTAAATGAATTAAAAACTAACTAACAGCCCCAATACGGCGGTACATCTGGCGGTACCGTAAGAAAATGAAAAACTGCAATACACTGATAATAAGCTGTATTGCAGTTCTCTTCCGTTGGCCTACTAGGGCTCGAACCTAGACTCTTCTGTACCAAAAACAGACGTGTTGCCAGTTACACCATAGGCCAGTAAATACAAGTCATTATGGATACCGATTTTAAAAAACCGGCTTGCTTGTCCACTAAAAAATGCCGCGGCATTTTATTTAGGGTGCAAATTTAAAACAAACTTTCAGTTATACAAACTTTTCCTCAATAATTTCATAGACAGAAAATAACCCCCTTTTCTATCCGTTTGCCAAAAAGTAGGATTGTATCTATAATAAATGCTTAAATTCGCCACCATAGACAATTTTTGACCTTATGAATGACTTCAGTTTTAGGAAGTACAATAGAATTTTTGGGTGGTTGACTTTTGTCATTGCACTCACCACATTTAGCCTAACGGTAGAGCCCACCGCCAGTTTCTGGGATGCGGGCGAATATATTGCCACTTCCTCAAAACTGGAAATCGGCCATCCCCCTGGAGCTCCACTGTATCAGATGATGGGCGCTTTCTTTTCCACTTTTGCCCCGGACAACACCTACATTGCGGTTGCGGTTAATTTTATGTCATGTCTGGCATCTGCTTTTGCGGTGCTATTTATGTTCTGGTCTATAAGTTTATTACTTTTAAAACTTCCTAAACGCTCCAAAGAGTCACTGACGGTTACAAAATCCTGGGCCATTCTAGCAAGTGCCTTTGTAGGCGCTGTCTCGTATACTTTTACGGACAGTTTCTGGTTCAACGCGGTGGAGGCCGAAGTGTATGCCATGGCAACCTTTTTACTGGCGCTGCTCTTTTATCTTGCCCTGCTTTGGGAACGTGACATGTTCAAACCACGCGGCAACCGCTGGCTTATCCTGATCTGCTTTGTGATCGGTCTCTCCTTTGGGGTTCACTTTATGGCGCTGTTGACCATTCCGGCCATTGGTTTTCTTTATTTCTTTAAAAATTATAAACCGGTCACGGTAACCAATTTTATCATTGCCAATGTTGTGGTGATTGCCATTCTGCTTTTTATATTTAAATTCCTGCTTCCCTATACCCTGAGTTATTTCGGCATAGCCGAAATATTTTTTGTAAACACCTTTGGACTACCATTTAACAGCGGTACGATCATCGCTGGACTGATATTTATTGCGGCCTTCTATTATCTGTTCCGATATACTCAGAAAAAATCCTTCTACCAACTCAATACTTTTCTGCTTTGTATTCTTTTTATATTTATAGGGTTTTCGAGTTGGTTGATGCTTCCCATCCGTTCAAATGCGGGTACGACCATTAATGAAAACCACCCGGATAACGCGATAGAACTACTCGCCTATTACAACAGAGAGCAGTATGGAGGTCACGCCTTATTTTATGGCCCTCAGTTTACCGAGGTTTTTGGCGGTCTTGATCCAGATAATCCATATGTAGATGATAAGCCCAACTATGAGAAGGACATTGCTAGCGGAAAGTATATCATAGTCAACGATTGGAAAAATTCAGTACAAAACACAGATGACGCGCAAAAATCCTTCCTTCCCAGAATGTGGAGCACGGAGCATATTGCAAATTATATGAAGTTTACTGGCCCGCTGAAATTTACCGTAAAACCAGAATATACGTCAAACCAGGAATTGCAGCAGGCCATTGCTAAATTCCAGTCTGATTATGCGGTAGGTCGTATAGATGATGAAGGTTATCAAAAATTCCTGATGCAGATTAGGGAATATATCAAGGTAGAAAAACCGAGTTTTGGCGATAATATGAGTTATCTGTTCGATTTTCAGATAGGTTATATGTACTGGCGTTATTTCATGTGGAATTTTACGGGTCGGCAAGATGATATACAGGGTAATTATAATGACCTTAATGGAAACTGGCTCAGCGGTATTGGTTTTATAGATGATGCGCATATAGGCTCCCAGGACAACTTGCCCAGTGATGTAGAAAACAATAAAGCTCGAAATACGTATTTCTTCCTTCCGCTCATTCTTGGTCTGCTTGGTTTGATCTTTCAGGCCAGCCGGGACAAGAAGAATTTCTGGGTGCTACTGGTATTTTTCCTTTTTACGGGAATAGCGTTAAAAATCTACCTCAATGAAAGGCCCTTTGAACCGCGTGAGCGTGATTATGCACTGGTGGGCTCCTTTTATGTATTTGCCATATGGATCGGTTTTGGCGTTTATGCCCTCTTTGACATGCTCAAGGATTACGTAAAACCAAAAATAGTCCTGCCTATAGTTACCGTGGTCTGCATGCTGGCCGTACCCGTAGTTCTGGCTTCGGAAAACTGGAACGATCATGATCGCTCCGGCCGAAAAACCGCGCTTGCGATGGCAAAAATGTACCTGGATTCCTGCGATGAGCACGCCATACTTTTTACCATAGGTGACAATGACACCTTCGCCCTGTGGTACGCGCAGGAAATCGAAGGCTATCGCACAGATGTACGTATTGTTAACACAAGCCTCTTCCAGACCTCATGGTATATAGACGATATGAAGAAAAAGGCTTACGATAGTGATCCCATCCCGTCGCAGCTTACACGTGATAAATATCTCACGGGCACAAGGGATGCGGTTTTCTTTAAACCAACTACTAAGGATACCCTTGATATTAAACAGTGGATGGACTGGATTGCAAGTGATGATCCGCGCACCATGGCCGAACTGCAAAGCGGAACAATGGTACATACCTTTCCCTCAAAAAATGTGACTATTCCGGTTAATAAAAGCATTGTGCTTGCTAATAATATCGTACCCAAAAAAGATGCTGAGTTAATTGTAAAAGAGGTATCGTTTAGTATAAAAGGAGACGTTCTGTATAAAAACAGACTATTAATGCTTGATATTATTGCCAATAATGACTGGAAAAGACCCATTTATTTTACCGGTGGAAGTTTTGGTGATGATGACTATCTCTGGATGAAGGATTACCTGCAGCTGGATGGTGTTGCCTATAAGCTGATACCTGTCAAAACACCCATAAATCCGCGTAACCCCTATGACATGGGAAGAATAGATAGTGAGAAATTTTATAATATTGTTTCCAACTGGTATTGGGGCAATAGTGGCGATCCCAATCTTTATTATGATACTGAAACCAGACGTAACGGGATCACTTATCGCGGAAACATCGCACGCGGGATAGAAAAACTCATTGAGGAAGGCAAGAATGACAAAGCTAAAGAACTGCTTGATCTTGCCATGGAAAAGATGCCTTTGGAATATTTTGAGTATTATACCTTATTGGAACCTTATGTAGAGGGTTATTATGAAATAGGGGAAACGGAAAAGGCTCGTGAACTATGGAACCAACTGGTCAAAAAATACCAAGAAAAGCTCGATTATTGGGGTAGTTTGCCCATTTCCAGGCAACGCGATTATGCAGAGCACGTTATTACGGATATAGAACGCTACCGCAGTCTTATAGACCTTTTGGCACGCAATAAGGAGAATGAGCTCTTGCCCAAAAAAGCGGAAGAATTCAACAGCTATCTGCGTAAGTTCTCTCACTTTTATAGCGAAGAGGAACAACGGCCCACAGATCCTGAAATCATACCGCTAGATACCAATCAATCAAGACAGATAGCGCCAAAAATGCCTGATACTACGATGCGATGATCAGCATATCGTTACCGGTAAAGATGCCGCGCTTGATAAAATGGTTCTATCCAAATTATCTGTGGGACAAAAAACGGGAGTGTAAAGGGAAACGTTTGCTCTACCTCACATTTGACGATGGTCCTGTCCCCGAAGCAACGCCGTGGGTGCTAGAAATACTTGAGAAGTACAATGCTAAAGCCACGTTTTTTTTAATAGGTGATAACATAGAAAAACATCCTGAAATCTTTCAGGATGTTTTGCGTAGTGATCATAGGCTGGGCAATCATACCTACAACCATTTGAATGGTAGAAAAACCGATATTTTGGTTTACATGAAAAATATCTTCAAAACAGACCAGAAAATAGAAGAAACCATTAAAAAAGTAGCTCCTGATCTCTATTCAAATTATCAGAAAGAGACAAAACTATTCAGACCACCTTACGGACAACTTGAAAAAAAACAGGCCAGATTGATAAGGAAAGAGCACTATAGCATCGTGCTTTATGACACACTTGCCTATGATTGGAACCAGCAGATAAATGGCGAAAAATGCACTGAAAACGTCTTAAATAATGCTGAAAATGGAAGTATAGTCCTTTTCCACGATAGTTTAAAAGCATTTGAAAATTTAAAAGTTACATTGCCCCGCGTTCTGGATCATTTTTCAGCTCGAGGATACGATTTTAAGGCACTTTAGCGTATTTATGGATAAGGCTGATAAGTGTATTTGCATCCTGCTCGCCGCTTTGCCGCCAGCGCATCTCGCCTTTCTGATAAATAATAAGGGTGGGTAAGGTTTTGATACGTAGGGCTTCCACAAGTTCTGGATTTTTATCCACATCTATTTTTATCACTTTGGCATCATCGCCCAGCGCCGCGGCAACATCGCGTAAAATAGGCTTCATAGAGATTGAAGCTTCGTTCCAGTCTGTGTAAAAATCGAGCAGTACGGGAAGCTCTGCGTCTATTAAGGCTCCAAACTTTGACATATATTTTGTCTTTGATAGATATAAATATACGTTATAATACTAAAAATGCACACTTTGACGTAAAAATCAGCTCAATTGACCAATAAATTGTAACTGGTTATCAGAAATTGATTATTTCCGTTCGGACCCGAAGTATTTCTTTCTACATAAATTTCCACATAATCAGAAGGATTTACCACTACTGTACCGATGATTGAAAGGCCTTGACGTCCATTGGTTTCGATAACGTCATATACTACTTCTGTCCCTGGTACCAGTATTCCGTTTTTATATATCGAAAAGGTCATTCGCATTCCGGCTATTGCGGTAAATGATATGGCTCCAAAAATATTTATGGATCGCGATTTTGCGCCTTCATAAACAACTCGATTTGAAGTTGCTCCATTCGTTCGAAAATTACGAATACTGGCAGTATTTACTGGCAATCTAATCGGGATGTTACCTAAATTCACTACAGATGAACCGGTGTAATATAAATTACCTGTGGCTGTGGCATCATCTTCTGCGGGAATACCAGGGGAATTAATGGTCCAGTTTTTTGTGAAATTATAATCCGTATAAGATCCGCATGTGTATCTCTTTATGTAACCGATGTTTTGGTGCCAGAAAAAACAGTACCTAATATCACACCATTGGGTACCGAAGGATTTGTACTTACATCAAAGCCTATGGCTGAGCCATTGACAGAACTAAAACCGGAAACCTTTTCCACCAGTCCAAAGCTACCGGTCAATTTTTCAAACGTACCCGTATTATTGCTCCACCATCCCTGATTGTTCAACAATAGGTTGCCGATATTTGAATAGGTAATCCCATTTTCATTACCTACAAACTGAACAATATTGCTAAAATAGAAACCAAGATTAGAGATTGATCCTACTCCGTTGGTACCGCTTATAACGGTATTTTGTACTAACAAAGAAGTAGTTGAAGAGATACCAGGAC
>JBDNGW010000434.1:0-3025 GCA_041689735.1 Leeuwenhoekiella sp.
ATTTATTGGTCGAGGACATAGACATTAACTCAATTGCAAGGAAATTAGTGCTTTGCAGCGATTCCCTATCTTTTTTGAACGATCCGCCAAATCTCGCAAATAACGGTAAATTAGCAGCTTAAATTAGGTGCGAAACTTGAGTTAATTATATATTTTTGCAATATTCTGTTTTGAAAAACCGGCGCTTCCGGTCATTCCCTTTCCGCCAATTCCTGTTACGATATGAATGCGGTCATCAATGATCTTTTCATAAATATCGTGGTTTTTGCACTGGGAATACATACCATACCAGCGATCCTTTATTTCATAAGTGGGCAGATCGATTATTTTTTTGGCCTCGGCAATCATAAAATTATCAATCTCCATATTAAGATCATATCCAAGATCGTCAATATCCTTTGCGTCTGCATACGTGTGGGAATCTCCCAAAATAACAGATCCATCTTTGGCTTGTTTGAATAAAATATGTACGCCCCACTTTTTCTCTCGACTGTTCACATCTTCTTTCGCTTTGATTTCCTTAAAGGAAGGACATTCATAAAAAGCCTCATAACGACGTATGGAAAGACCGGTAAGTACGGAACCTGGCAACTCATAACCTTTCTGCGGCCGGGTCTGCAACATCTGTAATTTGGAGACCTCTAGATCACTTTCGGCAAAAAGCGTTGGGTATAAAGTCTTAAAATCGCTGCCGTTGCAGATAATGACATTTTCTGATTTAAAAACGTTCCCAGAAGCTACGGTAACTTCAACACCTTCATTGATCACCTCGCACTGAAATGCTTTGGTATTATTAAAAAGTTGAAGTCCTTTTTCTTTGACCAAATATTCCTGTAACCGTTGAATCATGCTGCGTGGCTCTAGCGTGACTTCCTGCGGAAAAAAAAGACCACCTGTCACATAATCGCTGCGTAGACCGGGGTATTTTGCCATACATTCTGTTTTGGTCAATAACAGGGATTCGTACGCATTCTTCTTATTGATCTCCCGCAATTCTTCAATAAGCTGCATTTCTTCGGGATCTGAAGCGAGATAAACCGTTCCGTTCGTGCGTATGGTGATATCAAATTGCTCCTGAATCTCCTTATAAATACGCAGGCTCTCGCGGCCATAATTCTGCCATTTGGTATCCATCCCCGAGGGAACGACTTGACCAAAATTACGCGTGGTAGTACCTTGGGGAGCTTTATCCTGTTCTAAAAGGCAGACACTAAGGCCTCTTTGAAGCGCGTGATAGGCATGAAACGTACCCAGCACACCACCGCCGACGATTATAAGATCATATTGAGTTTTCATTGAGGATAATTTTAAAGTTAAAATTGCGGTGCTTTTTTCTAAGATGGAAAAATGAAAACAATACCGCTAGCGTTCCTATTGCAGAAAGCAGGTATGCACCATTTATAAAAAACTGCAGCCAGGAAACGCGCGCCATACCAAAATTCTTGTAGAGCAGAATGCCCATACTACCCAGATAACCAAAGGCATCTGCCACATAAATCAAAAAACCGGCGTTGCCCTTAATCCTAAAAGCAGCGATAAAACGGTCAAAAAATAGGGCATTAAAAGGCACATAACAAATATAGAGGACAAAACCCGAAATAACCATCCAGTAAAAGGGATCCAACCTTCCCTTTTGCAGCAAAAAGGTGGCAATGCCTACCGACAACGTTCCCAGGAGTAAAATGATGTGGTAGGTCAAAAGTGCTTTGAGGTTATCTTTTACATAATAAACCAAACCCAGGATAAAAAGCACCAGCAGGGCAATTAGCACCTCTGAGGTACTATAGACCGAAATATCACCAGCGTAGCCAAGGCCATCCCAAAGTTCACGGGCAAAATTGTCCCTAAGATCCCTAAAAGCGGTCAAAATCGTATAAAAAAAGACCAAAACTGCTAGCGGAAGCATAAATTTTTTGATAAGAGACCATCGGTCGCCACTGGTCATGGGGAGACGTGCGCTACGCAGGGCGATATCTTCAGCAGTGGGACCGGGAATATTTTCGAGCAATCTGGCAAATACGATGAGCGGCAGCATAAACAAGGCGCCAGTCACCGCGGGCATCCAGAACTGTGATGTGCCCCAAGCTGCCATTACCCAAAGCCCGATAGATTTTACCACCCCGCTGGAAACGATAAAACTCGTACAGAGCGCCACGCCCAGAATCTCTGTATATTTCCGCCCTTCCAAATAGGAAAAAACAATACCCCAAATCATGCCCAACGGCAGCCCGTTCAAAAACATAAACAAGATATTATAAGGTCTGGGTATCAATGCAAAAAAGAGTAGCGCGACTTCTGCAGCGGCTATAAGTGCTAGAAGATAACCCAGTCGTCGGTTTGGCCTCAATTCTGAAATCACCTTGATCCCTATAAATTTTGATAACATATAGCCCAGAACCTGAGCGATAATCAGCAGTATCTTATAATCTATACCAAAGACGGAAAGCCCGTCAAAGGTGGCCACTGAAAATGGTTTCCTAAAGGCATACATGCAAAAGTAAGCACCAAAAGCCGCAATGGATGCCCTTGCGATAAAAGCCAGATCTTTGGATTTTATATTCATTTTTCGGGAAAATTAAGTCGGTCAGGCCTTCTAAACAGGAAATCCGACCGACTTTCAAAAATGAGGTTCAATTGTGAACTATTGTTTAAAGTTTAGAGCAGCCTCTATTTTAGAAACCACTTCACTGGTGAGCAGTTGTTCTTCGTTCTGAGCCTCCCCAATTTTCTGGGCTTTAGCGCCCAAAATAATCATCCACGTCTGGTCTGCGCCCACGATATCACTGCCATGGCTCCTCCAGGTTTCAAGAGGCTCGGTTCCACGGCCATGATCGGTGGTCAGGATGATTGTGGTTTTATCTTTGTAATACGGGTCGTTCTGGATGTGGGTGTACGACAAATTTCCAGATTGTGAATAAAAGCGGTAATTTGTGGATAAAAACCAATGGATTTTAAAGAGCGTGCCACAGAGATATTTGCAAAGCATCTGGAAGAGTGGGAGTCCGACCCAAGACGGGCGCAGAAC
>JBDNGW010000435.1:0-5098 GCA_041689735.1 Leeuwenhoekiella sp.
TGATTGTCAAGAGGTTGTGGGTTTTCGTGCAGAGACTATCTATCAAAAATTGTCTCGAATACAATTTATTACATGCCGAGTTCATATATTTTACCCTATCATAATAGGTAATCCCATCATAAACGATTCCCTCGCTGTTCTTAGCTATAATTGCGATTACCTCTCCCAACTCGTTAATCTGATGGGCACCGAACTCCAGAATGTCCAAACTGTTTTCTTGAGCAAGGGCAATTAATTTTGTAAGGCTGTCCGTAATTAGAATATCATCTGCATCTAAAAAAACAAGGTATTTTCCTTTTGCATTCCTGATACCAGTGTTACGTGCTCCTCCCAAACCCTTATTTTCTTGAGAAAACACACTTATAAAAGCGTGCTCTTGCGCAAGTGTGTCCGCCACTGCCCTACTTTGATCTGGAGAACCATCATCTATCATTAACACTTCATACGCCCCTTCATCCATATGCTGCTCCAATACAGAGTCTACACAGGTTTGCAGATAATGGGCCACATTGTACATGGGTATAATGATACTTACGTTGAACATGATTTAATAAGGTTTTAATAATAGATCGTGTACATAAAATAGGTAAACGCAAAATATAGGGCCAATACCCTACCTATGACCACATGCTGGTAAATGTAAAAACGTTCTTTTAAAAACGGATAAATAATTACCAGACCAATCATAAACCAGGATAAATAGGCAAAACGGTTAGAAAAATTTGCCCGTATGACCAATATCCAAAAGGCATTGATCATAAGATAGGTATTAAAGATATGATGATAAATTCTATCATTAAAGTCCCTTTTAAAAATAAAATACCATCCTGTAAAAACAGCCGAGGCACTATACAGTAAAAAATCAAAACGAAATCCGCCAGCGGCCTCCTCTCCGCTTAAATAAGCCCCTAGTCGATCTTCGGCAAAGCCCATTGCAGTAAAAAAGGTTTCAAATAAGCTCCCAGCTCCCAGAGAAAGCGGGATGGTAACAAGCCATCCTATCAAGAATGTTTTTGGCTTGTTATAAAAAAGAGTCGCTACAAAGGCCAAGACCGGAAGCATTAAACTCTGGTGTATAAGTACCGCAAAAACCATCGAGACACCCAACCAGAACTTTTTATCGTAAAAGGAAAGGCCTAATAAAAACAGGGAGGTCCCCATACCATTGCGTATTCCATTAACTGCATATGGCCAAAATTGGAAAGAGACCAGAAAGACAAAGAACGCGTAAAACCAGTATTCCTTAAAAAATTTCTTTGAAATACGAAACATGGGTATTATATACACCAAAACACACATTAAAAAGAAATTATTGACTGACATGATCTTCGAGCAAAACTGCATAAAAATATGAAAAAACACATCTTGTTCGGTTATAATGGGATTTCCTTCTTGGTAATTCTCAAAGTGATGGGCATAGGTACCCATGTCTAAAAAATACTTACCACTTACCGGTCGCAGACCGATGTAAAATACGGATAAGAACAATAATATATAGCCCGTAAGGTTTAAGTAGATCAGATTGCGTTTATCATTTAAATCCAGCAAATGGGTATGCACAACCGTTAGCAATACCACAAACAAGCAGAAATTGATATAAATTTTAAAGTAATACTCAAGGGGTATAAAATCAATCATGCGAGGCTCAGGTTATCGTCGTCGAGTATTTAATTTATTTTAGCAAGGTATTGCTTGGCTATGGTAGGCAGATCAAACTTATTTAAAAGTTCCTCTTGTTTGCTTACCAAGCTCATTCCATTTGCTTTTGCATCTAAAACCTTTTCCAGACCTTTAGCGAATAAGCGTTCTTTGTCGGTAGGTTTGGTTTCAAAAGAAGTGGGTATCTCTAAAGATCCCTCATAAAAATTGGGCGTAACAATACCAGCTTCGGTTTCCAGAATTCCCACATTATTATAAAAGAGCGTCTCATCTACAGACATCAATTCTAGTATACCCGCAGTACAAAATGACGTGACTACGGGAGTACCCAACGCAATAGCTTCTACGATTACATTTGGCGTACCTTCGAAATTAGAAGTTAACGCAACACATTTGGCTTGTTTTAGATAGACATAAGGATTGTTCTTTCTTCCCAAGAATACAACTTTTTCTTCTAATCCTAAATATCGTATCAAGTCTTTCACGTATTCAGTCACACTTGATTCACCATCGCCAATAAAAACTAAAAGAGCCTCTGGTCTACACTCCTGTAGAACCTTAAACGCATTGATGAGATGCCAAGGAGCTTTCGCTAAAGATAATCGGCCTAAAAATAAAATAACATCATTCTGAAAAAGTTCTTGTTCTTTTATGTCAGTTATTTTTTTACAGCTTTTACTACGTATACTCTCAATATTATGCGGGTTATAAATAACCTCTATATTCTTAAACCGATACTTACATTTTGAGATTAAATCTTCCTTAACGGTTTTACTAATACAAACTAATTTATCTAAATTTTTATAGCTGGATCTATATCCAATCCGAGTTAATTTGTTAAAAACACTAGGACTGCTTAATTCTATACTTTTAAAACTGTGTATACTCCCTATCTTATATTCTTTAGTAAAAGTAAGCGAACTAAATAAATTGGCCATATCGCCGAAAGCGATGGAATGGGTAATCTTATATTTTTTGATCATCTTTCTAAGCGCAAGCGGGGCCTTTAAATAGAAGCCATAACGGCCTAGTGCAGACATGCTATTAAAATCTTTTAAACTTAGAAACAGTTCATCCTCGCCAAAATCTATGATATCGCTCTTCAGTTTAATAAATTTTACCGCTTTTACAAAATGTCCCAGAGATTTATAATATTCATAAAACGTTGAGGCAAAACGTTCCATACCGCCTACACTGCCGTAGGAAGCATAAGGAGAATTTTCTTTGAAGAACTTGGATTATCCATTTACTAGTTGTTTAAAAAGAATATCCCATAATGGCATAATGTTATCAATAGAGTAAATTAAAGCTTTCTCTCGTGCCTTACGTCCCATTTTCAATCTCAAATCATAATCGTTCATTAATAAACTCAATTTCTCATAAAACTGTTCAAGATCATCGGGTTCGATAAGAAAACCATCTTCATTATTTTCTATTATATCATTAGGGCCGTAGGGACAATCAAAAGATACACAAGGAACTCCATAGGCCATAGCTTCTATAAGAACCATTCCAAATCCTTCAAATCTTGATGTCATTGCATAAACTGACGCTGAATGAAAAATATCCTCAATATTTTTAACAGGCTGAAAAAAATTTACTGTTTCTTCAATTTTGAGAACTTTAGCTAATTTTATATATCTTCTAGAGTTATCAAATTTGCCATAAATATCCAATGTCCAATCAGGAAATGATTTACTTAGCTTTTCCCATATTACCAACAAATTTTCATATCCCTTGTATTCAGCGTGACGACCTACGACAAGAACTCTTTTATTCTTTAGACTGGAATAATTGCTTGTCACAAAAGGCAATGGGTTGGGAATCGTGATTACATTGCTGCAACCCCAGTCCAATACATTCCCTTTTGTCAACACTATAAATTTATCGTACTTTCTTGCTCCAAAATCCATAAGTCTGAAAACAAACAGCTCTTTAAATTTTTGAACTAGTTTACTTTTTGTTATGTCAATTTCAATATTTTTAGGAACATGCCTTTCATAAATTTTAGGGATATTTTTATCCAGAACTAAAGGCAACAACAATCCTTTTAAACCATCATCACAGACAGAAATAACATCAGGCGCAACCTTTTTAATAAGTTGATTAAGGCGCTTGGCATAGCGATAACTATAGCTTATAAATTTGCCCTGCAAACTGATGTCGTGATAGATCAGCTTCTTACTGAACGTATAAAAAAGAGGGGCATCACCTTGATTTAACGTTACAATATGCACCTCATAACCTAACTGGTCGGCCAGATAGCTGGCTTTTATGGAAAGAACTCTTTCAAGACCTCCTGAACCACAAATCTGGTTGGTTATGTAAAGTAGGCGCATACCGTTTACTTATTTATTGCTTTACCCTGATCAATAAACGCTTTGCATTTCTCTTTTAAAGGTTCGGCCAGCTTGGTATGCAGGCCATAATTAGTTACCATCGTCGTTGCGTCAATTTTACCTTTTAGGTCAAAATTAGTAGTCCAGCTTCCATCTTCTGCCACATCTACCCTATTGAAGAGTTCTAAAATACCGTCAAACCTGCAGGTATCCACAAAGGAGTTAAAGGCATTCATAAAAATGACCGGAGTACCCATGGCAAGGCAAGGCAGGGCGCAGTGAATTCGTGAAGTGATCACTAGTTTTGCCTTAGCGTATTTCTTTAGGCAATCTTCGGCATAGGCAAACTTCTCCTCCTCGGTCTGTTTTCCCTCCGGTAAAACCTGGGTCAAATACTGTGCGGATTTTAACAATTCTGGAGCAATGACCTTTTTTAATGTTTTATTGATCTTACCCAGTTGAAAAGCGTCACCGCTCATAAACCCTCTTAAGGTGCTCTTTACATTGGCAAGTAATTTCTCACTGTTGGGATAATTGTAGAAGGGATCCACAATATAGATGTCATCTCCACGCTCCCCATCGTCAACCTTATAGTTATCCAATGTTAGGGTAAGACAACCAGTAAAATAAGCGTCTATTCCTTTCTCATTAAGAATTTGGGCAGTAAATTTATCCCTACATCCTATGGGAGCATGCTTTTTTAAGTATGCAATCCCTTTTTCACTCAGCATAAAAGGCGCTGCCGTGTTGTTCATGTGAAAGGATACAAAAAGCGGATCTATTTTCTCATCGGGTACCCAGTGGTGGATATTATGCGTCCACCAGCCGTTCATGATTAGTTTAGTAAGATCCCCTGTATATTCCCCAAGGGTTTCCCGGTTCATAAATTGATCGACCCGTGGCAGATACTGTCTCGCAGCCAGACTTTGAACATAATCACCCACGTTGTAAGTGTTCTGTCCTGTGTATGTTAGAAGTCCATATTTCATAAAATTCTATTTATTTCTTTTTAAAACCAAATTTTTGTATCGGATTACTTGAGTTTTGAATGATTTAAAACCATTATTAAAAAGATTTTTTTCATAGGTTATCATTCCAAA
>JBDNGW010000436.1:0-3026 GCA_041689735.1 Leeuwenhoekiella sp.
CTAAAAAACAATTTATATATACAACCAAAAATCAAAACAACCATGCGAAAAATTATCTCCTATTCCTTCTTATTGCTGTTATTTCCACTCTTTTTAAGCTCCTGTAAGGAAAAAACCCAAAACCAGGAAACTGAAATGACCGATGAAGCCCTAACTGAAAAAGCGCAGAAAATTCAGGATAAAGTGATCACGCTTGATACGCATATAGATATTAATGTGAAGAATTTTACAGATTCTATTAATTATACGCAGGATCTCGACACGCAGGTCAATTTGCCAAAAATGAAAGCTGGCGGACTTGATGTCGCTTGGTTTATCGTTTATACCGGGCAAGATTCATTAAATGATGCTGGTTATAAAAAAGCGTATGACAATGCGATATCTAAATTTACAGCGATTCATCATTTAGTAGAAGATATTGCGCCAGATCAGATTGCACTTGCAACCTCTTCAGATGAGGTAAGGAGCATTCATGCTTCTGGCAAGAAAGTGGCGATGATTGGTATAGAAAATGGATATCCGATAGGTAAAGACATCAATAACGTTCAGAAATTTTATGATCTGGGCGGCAGGTATATGTCGCTCGCACATAATGGCCACAGTCAGTTGAGCGATAGTAATAGCGGCGAGGCTGACAGTATTTGGCTGAATAACGGATTAAGCGATCTCGGCCGTGAAGTGATCGCAAAAATGAATGAAGTTGGCATGATGATCGATGTTTCACATCCTTCTAAAGAAGCGATGCGGCAAATGATCGAACTAACCAAAGCGCCGATTATAGCGTCTCATTCTTCGGCCAGGGCATTGAGCGAACACAGCAGAAACCTGGACGATGAACAGTTGGAATGGATGAAAGAAAACGGCGGCGTGGTGCAAACGGTGGCTTTTCAAGGCTATCTGAATAAGGAAAAAAATGATACCAGAGAAGACGTGCGTAAAGAAATGGGGCTGAAATTATTGGATTCCATAGGTTTGTCTTTTATGGAAGAAGATGCATTAAAGAAGTTGTCCGAAGCCGAACAAGAAGGGTACAATGAAAAAGTGAATACAATACTTCCTGTACTAAAGCGTAAAATGAAAAACGCTGAGAATCTTCCGCCTGCGGTAAATGTGTCGGATTTTGTTGATCACATCGATTATTTAGTAGAAAAACTTGGCGTTGACCATGTAGGAATCAGCAGTGATTTTGACGGCGGCGGCGGTGTGGAAGGTTGGGATGATGCTTCGGAAACGCTTAATGTGACCAAAGAATTGGTACGACGCGGTTATACGGAAGAAGAAATAGGCAAACTATGGAGCGGTAACCTGTTGCGTGCACTTGATGAAGTACAACAAGTTGCAGCGCGTTTGCAGCAGGAAACAAAGCAGGCAGAATAACTCAGAATCAGGTAAAACGATTAAATAATGCCTATTTTCGCAAAATATTAGAATAAAATGAGTGAGCAAACCTCAGAAAGATATGCGCAACGTGGCGTGTCGGCCGCTAAAGAAGATGTGCACAATGCTATAAAAAATGTGGATAAAGGCCTTTTTCCAAGCGCTTTTTGTAAGATCGTGCCCGATTATCTTACCGGAAGTCCAGAACATTGTCTTGTGATGCACGCAGATGGAGCCGGCACAAAATCATCGCTGGCCTATATGTACTGGAAAGAAACCGGCGATCTTTCGGTATGGAAGGGGATCGCACAGGATGCGCTTATCATGAACGTGGACGATCTGCTTTGTGTGGGCGCGACCGAGAATATCCTGCTCTCGTCTACCATAGGGCGCAATAAAAACCTGATTACTGGTGAGGTTATTTCCGCGATCATCAACGGCACCGAAGAGCTGATCGCAGATCTCGAAACCTTCGGCGTAAGCATAAAAAGTACTGGCGGCGAGACGGCAGATGTAGGAGACCTGGTGCGTACCATTATCGTAGATTCCACCGTTACCGCCAGGATGCGCCGGGATGAAGTTATTAATAATGCTAATATTCGCCCCGGCAATGTGATCGTAGGACTTTCTTCAAGCGGGCAGGCCAGTTATGAGAATTCCTATAATGGCGGAATGGGAAGTAACGGGCTCACTTCTGCTAGGCATGATGTTTTTAGTAAGGATCTGGCCGAAAAATACCCCGAAAGTTATGATGCTCTGGTGCCTGAAGATCTCGTGTATTCCGGATCGAAAAAACTGACCGATAAGGTAGAAAATTCCCCATTAGATGCCGGAAAACTCGTGCTTTCCCCCACAAGGACCTACGCGCCCATTATTAAAAAAATCTTGCAAAGCATAGATCGTTCCGCTATTTGTGGAATGGTGCACTGTAGTGGTGGCGCCCAGACGAAAATTCTACACTTTGTGGAAAAACTTCATGTGATCAAAGACAATCTCTTTGAGCTGCCGCCGTTATTCAAACTCATACAGGAAGAAAGCGGTACCAGTTGGAAAGAAATGTATCAGGTTTTCAATATGGGGCACCGTATGGAGTTGTATGTTGATGAATCTGTAGCGCAGGAAATCATCGCCATTGCCAAATCCTTTAATGTGGAAGCCCAGATTATAGGGAGGATAGAGGCTGACACATCAAAGAAACTGAGTATCCAGAGTACGTTTGGATCGTTTGAATACGTTTAATCTCTATTGGGTTTAATTCCCCGAGGCTTGCCTCGCGTTTTTGAGGAAAGTTTGAAAACGGGTGGTTTTCATCAATCAAAAAAAAATTCCTCTAAATGCCTCGTGGGTTTGCCCCGAGGATTATTTACTTTCTAAAGAATTTTAATCTGCCAGTCGATTGGTTGACAAAAACTTGATCCCAAATAAATAAAATAAGTTTCGATTTAGAGTTTGCGGGTTTGCCGTTAAAGGCAGGCTTGTTCTGATATTTTTAATTTACTAAAAGTAGTTACTTTGAAGTTTAACCTAATACTAATTGCTTTACTCTTCTTATCTGTTAGATATGCTAACGGCCAGCAGGTGCTTTTGCATTTTGGTCTGGATAATGAAGGTCTTACGGGAATGGTCAATGCCAAAAAAGCCCGGGATGA
>JBDNGW010000437.1:0-10300 GCA_041689735.1 Leeuwenhoekiella sp.
AGTGCCTTATCCTACCGTTGTAGCCCTCGACCGTGAAGGTCTCTCCCTTTGACTGCATATGCTTGTGGCCGGGCACTAACTCGCAGTAGCTCTTCCAATAATTCGAGCAGAACCCTTTGACTTTCCCGTCCTTCAGTTTTTCCCAGAGCCTTTCCCCGGTCTTTGTCGAGCGGTCCCCACAGACAAAACCGACGTACCTTTCTCCAGATCCATCAACAGCAATCCATACCCAGCAGTAGTTTTTTTTGCCCACATAGCTGTGCATCTCGTCGAGCTCGACGATCTCCACGGGCCCCTCGCTGACCGGCAGCTCGACCTGCTCGCCCCATTTCTTGACCCAGTTGTGAACGGTGCCGTAGCTGATCTTCAGAACACGCCCTATCGACCTGAACCCCAGCCCCTCAAGGTACATCTCCAGGGCAAGGCGCCTGGTCTCGGCCGGCTTCACGTCCGACTTCCTTTCCACCGTATAGCGGTGGCCGCACCCCTTGCAGCGGTGGCGCTGCCTGTTCTGGACGATCCCGTCCTTGACGTGATCCGAACTTTTGCACTTTGGACAATCCATGTTTTTTCTGAAAGATGCAAAAACTATACTAGGTTAACAACACCTTAAAATGTTTAGCGAATCATCGTCTAATAACAAATAAATATGAAGCTTTAAGTTTGTATTCTTTATATCGAAATATGCTTCGATGTAACATAAGTTACAGAATATGCCTTTTGTGAACTGTATCTTTAATGCTTTAAAACAAAACAACTATGAAGATCAAACAATTTGAATACAAACCTTTATCGCATTATTCCTACGCCTTGGTCAGCGATGGCGAAATGGCCATCATTGACCCGGAGCGCGACCCTATGCAGTATTACGCTTTCGCGAAAGCAAACAATGTCAAAATCATTGCGGTCATAGAGACGCATCCCCACGCTGACTTTGTGAGTTCGCACCTGCAGATACACAAAGAAACCGGTGCGACAATTTATAACAGCGAAAAACTGGGAGCCGATTATCCTCACAAACCCTTTGATGAAGGCAACAGTATTAAAATAGGCCAGGCAACTTTAAAAGCCATCAATACGCCAGGGCATTCGCCGGACAGCATTACCATAGTCGCCAAAGAAGGCGATGAAACGGTATTGTTTACGGGCGATACTTTGTTCATAGGTGATGTGGGCCGTCCCGACCTTCGTGAAAAAACAGGCAATATGAAGGCCAAACGCCAGGATCTTGCCGAGGCGATGTACCGAACCATGCGGCACAAGTTTACGGACCTGCGCGATGATGCCGTGGTCTATCCTGCGCACGGTGCCGGTTCGCTCTGCGGCAAGAATTTGAGCGATGCGGCCAGCAGTACCCTGGGCAACGAGCGGGTGGGCAATTGGGCATTCCAAGAACAAACCCAAGAGCAATTTGTGAACACGCTGCTTGACAGCCAGCCTTTTATCCCTTCCTATTTTGGGTATAATGTGGATATCAACAAAACAGGCGCAGAAACCCTTCGCAATGCCATTGCAGAAGTGCCATTTAAAATGAACACTTCCGCAGAAGGTCTGATTGTAGATGTGCGGAAGGAATCTCGGTTTAAAAAAGGCCACCTCAAAGGGAGTATCAATATCCAGGTAACCTCAGAAGATTCAAAGTTTGAAACCTGGTTGGGGGCCATCATAGAGCCCAAGGAAAAATTCAGCTTGGTCATCGACAGACCGGAGGATTTGGAAATGATATTGCAGCGTACGGCGAAAATAGGGTACGAAAAACAATTGCAGGCCGTGCTGACCCTTTCAGGGGATGATTTGGTTAAAATGGAACCCCTCAATCTAGAAGATTTCAAGAAAAATCCTGACAAATATACCATTGTTGATGTACGAAACAAAAGCGAAGTTGGCGATGGGAAAATTTTTGAGAATGCCTTATCTCATCCATTAAACAATTTAAGGCATACGAGTGAAGAAATCCCTACGGACAGGCCCATTGTGGTACATTGTGCAGGCGGGTACCGCAGTGCGGCCGGAAGCAGCATACTTGAAAACGAATTGAATGGCGTTACGGTTTATGATTTGAGTGATGAAATTAAAAATTTCGAATAGGCCATTTTGGTCAAGAAAATAAAAACCGCACTGATTTAAAGCTCAATGCGGTTTTTTATGGCTTAGTTTTAAAACTTTCTAATCGGAAGAACTGAACTCAAAACCCGGGTCCAGACCAGTTTTCTTTTCGTTTCGCGTTCCAAATGCGCTAAGGCCATTGTCCAAAAACTCAACAAAGTTGCCCACGTTCAAATCATAACTTTTGGGGGAGCTCAATAGCGAACCGTCAGTATCGACCAAGGTGTAATAAGGTTGTGCGTTGGCGTTGAGTTTCTGTATCATAAAATCGAGGTTTTGGCCGCCAATGGTTTTCTTTACTCGCTCGTCATGGGCGGAAACGTACCATTCGTTTTCAGGCAGTTCGGTCTTTTCATCGACATAAAGTGCCACGACCACATAATCCTCCTTCAGTTTTTTCAACACCTTGGGGTCCGACCAGACGGTGGCCTCCATTTCACGGCAGTTGACGCATCCGTGGCCGGTAAATTCGATAAACAAGGGCTTGTCTTGTTTTTTGGCACAGGCCAAGGCTTGGCCGAAATCAAAATAGCCCTGAATGCCATGGGGCAGTTCCAATAGGTCGCCATATTTGGGCGCACCGCATTCCGAAATTTCGGGCGTAACCTTAGAATCGGTCGGGACCTGTGGCGCGTTCATCACAAAACCATGCGAACTCAAAGGAGGCAGATAGCCTGCCAGCGCCTTTAATGGCGCACCCACCAATCCGGGAATCAGATAGATCACAAAACTAAAGACCAACAAGGCCGAGATCACTCTTGTTACCGATGTATTCTCTGACTTCTGCTCGTGCGGAAACGTGATTTTTCCCAAGAGATAGAAACCAAGAAAGGCAAAAATGACGATCCATAGGGCAAGGTATACATCACGGTTCAAAAGATTCCAATGATAGACCTGGTCAACAATACTCAGGAACTTGAGCGCAAGGGCCAGTTCGACAAAACCGAGCACCACTTTTACGGTATTTAACCAGCCCCCACTTTTTGGCATGGACTTCAACCAATTGGGAAAAATAGCGAACAGGGTAAACGGCAGGGCAAAGGCCAGGGAAAAGCCCAACATTCCCACCAAGGGCTGTATGGTTTCCCCATTGGCGGCCTGCAGGAGAATGGTTCCCGCAATCGGCCCGGTGCAACTGAAACTGACCAAGACCAGACTAAAGGCCATAAAGAAGATTCCCAGTATACCGCCTTTGTCCGACTGTGAATCCATTTTGTTCACGAATTTGTTGGGCAGGCGTATTTCGAACAGGCCGAAAAACGAGAGTGCGAACAACAGGAATACGGCAAAGAAAAACAGGTTGGGCAGCCAATGCGTGCTTACAAAGTTGGCAAAATCGGCACCGAACAAGACAGAAAAAACCGTGCCGATGATGGTATAAATGACAATAATGGAAACCCCATATAAAACGGCCTGTGCCACACCTTTTTTACGGCTGCTGTTGGATTTTGTAAAAAAGCCGACCGTCATCGGTATCATTGGGAATACACAGGGCGTGAGCAAGGCCACCAGACCAGCGCCGAACGACACGAAGAAAAACGTCAACAAAAAGGAAAAACCTTGCCCTTCGGTCTCGGTGGTCTTAAAGTCATTATTAAACGCTTTCAAGACAACAGGTGCCGACGCATCATTTTCAGCCGTAGCGACATCAGCCAGCTTTTTGGGAACGTTACCCAATACGGCAATATCGCTTTCAAAAGGGATACATTGCCCGTTGACATCAGAACATATCTGGTAGGTTGCTATTGCATTAATATCGGGATTTTCAGAATTGACTATAAACCGCTGTTTGAACTTTGCCTCTTTTTTAAAATAAGTGTACTCGCCTTCAAAAAGCGCGTCGTACTTTTTCTTTTGCCCTATTGGTTCGAAACCGCCCAGTTGTTGAAATTGTTCGTTTTCGTTGAATTTGAATTTTGTGACTATTGGACCCAAGTTGGGATCGAAATCACTGGAATACATATACCAATCCTGCGGGATTGCTGCGGTAAAAAATACGGTTATCGTGTCGCCTTTGGCAATGGTACTTTCTTGCACTTCCGCTTTCCATTCTGGCGCTTCCATCACTTGTGATTGCGCAATATGGCTCAATAGCGCAAGGATGAATGCCAATAATAATTTTAGATGTCGCATAATATACTATGGATCTTAGGTATTTTTAAAAGGGATGGGAATTGTGAGTACAATTCCCATCCCTTTTAGGAAAAAATGCTACTTTAAACTATGCAGGAATTTTTTGAATTCCGGGTCGCTATAATCTGCCATACCCTTGTGGGTCAATGCCAAATTTCCCTCTGCATCAATAACATAGGTAGTAGGTATGGCAGATGATTGGTACATCGAAGGAAGTGTGCCCCCGATGGCATAAATGGGCAGATCATAACCTTTGCGTTTATCAAAAGCCTTGGCCGTTTCAAAATTTTGGTCGAGTGATAGCATTACAAAAGCGACTTCATCGCCCATTTCTTCGTGTAATTTATCAATACTCGGCATTTCGGCGATACAAGGGGGGCACCACGTTGCCCAAAAATTCATAAAGATTACCTTGCCTTTCAGCTCTGTCAAAGATTTGGTGTTGCCTTCCCGATCAATCAATTTCAGGTTAAAATCTGCTTTGGTAAGGTTGGACGTAGTTGCCGTGGCATTTTCTTCATTGCTCCTTACCTGGGCAATTTCCTCAACATCGGGGTTCATTAAACCCGTCGCGAGCAGCCCACGTTGTGCAAAACCGATGACCTCAGTATGCATTCCCGTTGCGTAAAGAGTAATGGCCACTACGGCAAAAATCCCATACTGAATCCACGTTTTTTTTGAGTTCTTATTTTTATTGTCCATTTGGATATGTTTTTAAATTTTGAATGTTTGTTCTTGCCCTTACAGGCTTATGCTCTTATAGCCCTTTTTCTGAAGCTGAAAATTGTAGAGGATACCGTTCTTGACAACTTTCATTTCCTTGGGAACTTTTGTTTCATCTACTTTGAATTTATGGAGCGAAAAACCACAGGCCACTAATTGTACCCCTGCTTTTTCCGCCATTTCAATGAACTTGGCTATTTTTTTGGTATCTGTAATATCCCCAATTTCCCTGCCGCAGATGATGACCTGAAAATCGCCAAAATTCTGTCCGTCTTCCACTTTGAGCGCTTCGGCGGTCAGGATTATGGGCTGTAACTGTGGTATTTTTTTGGTAAGCACCACATAATTGTTTTTACTGTTGTTCATTTGCTGCGCCTGTAGATCAGCCGTGCCGAAAAGGGCGAGCATTAAAAAGATTGAACTAAAAATATATGTTTTCATTTTGATTTATTTTAAAAGGTTATTGGTGTCGTTCAGTACAAAAAAAAGAAGTCCACCTAAAATTGCAATGTTTTTGAACAGCGGTCCCAGGCTGGTGATCTGTCCCACTTGAACGGTTAGTGTTATGGGGATCAGTACCGCCATGAGGATGATTGCCGCCCATTTCGTTTTATACCCTATCAGGAATATAAAGCCCGCTCCAAGCATTACGATACCGGACAGAATGATGAGCCACTGCGGTTCACCGAAAAAATGCGCAATGCCCCTAAAGCTTGCCTGTTCTATCCGCTGTGCGGTTTTCTCCACATTGAGCAAGTGATTAAAGCCCGCTACTAGAAATATGCCGCTCACCAGTATGCGCAACAGTTGTATGGAACGACGGCTGATCAGAATTTTGGTTGTCATAGTAAATGATGTAAAAAGGATGTTCGATTTTGTGCGGTGCCTTTCCGTAATGGTTCATCCGGCCGTATTTCTTTTGGGGACAAAGAACCATACGAGAAGCACCGACTTTAAATTTTGAGAAATAGTAACTATGCCAAACGGGGGGGCGGGGAGACGTTATCCAGGTACAGATAACTTAATCTTGAAGTAAAATGTTCGTTGAAAACTGCAATGGGTTTGGGGTAATTCGTTTCCCAAGAGAACAGCTCCAATTGAAACTGCGAGGTGCAAAAGGTGTTTAATGTAATCACTTGCGAAGCTGAAAGGTCGGTTTGCGAAAAATGGGCTGTTTTCTTTGACTGCTTTGGCGGATTTTCCTTCTTGCAATGGGGGTTTACGAAGGATATATCGCTTCCGCTGAACAGGATATTCAATCCATCTGCATCTATGGCAATACATTTTGCCATAAAGATGAAGGTCAACAGTGCCGCTATGTAAGTTTTGGTTTTCACGATTGCACAAAAATAGGGAAAAGAATAATTCCTATGTGTAACCTTTGTTACGCAAGTCTGTTAAAACAGTTCAAAAAATTAATAAAATTCGATTACAGAATTTACAATAATAAAATTACATGAGGCCGCTAAATTTTTTGCTTATTGTAACTTTTGTTACCGTGCGGCTTTTGCATTAGTCCGATATTTGCAGTAAAATAATTATATGGATTGGATTTATGAACCTTGGCCCTGGTATGTTGCAGGGCCCTTGATTGCCCTGACAATGTTCATCTTGTTGTTTGCGGGGAAACAGTTTGGAATGTCCTCAAACCTACGGACGATGTGTTCTATTGGAGGAGCCGGAAAGGCTGCGGACTTTTTTAAGTTTGACTGGAAAAAGGAACGCTGGAACTTGATGGTCGTTGTAGGTGCCGTTATAGGGGGCTTTTTAGCCTCTCACTATATGTCAAACAATAGGGTGAAAATCAACCCGAAAGTCGCCCAGCAACTTTCTCAGGATTACGGCATCGATAGTGCGGGTGAAGCTTATCTGCCCCCTGAGCTGTTCGCGTCTGAACAGCTCAGCGACCCGTTTGTCCTTGGGATCTTAATCCTGGGAGGGTTTTTGGTGGGCTTCGGTGCACGGTATGCCGGGGGATGTACCTCGGGGCACGCTATTTCCGGTCTCAGTAATTTACAGTTGCCATCCCTGATTGCCGTAATCGGATTCTTTATCGGTGGTCTGGTGATGGTTCATTTGTTGTACCCTTTAATATTTGGATAGAAAATGAAATACATAACATATTTAGCAGTAGGCGTTTTATTCGGGATTGTAATGTACAAATCTGAAGCGGCCTCGTGGTTCAGGATTTATGAGATGTTCCAGTTTGGCTCGTTCCATATGTACGGTATCATCGGTTCGGCCCTGGTCCTGGGCGTTATCGGGATTCAGGTCATCAAACGCAAGAATATCAAAGCATTCGATAAGCAAGAAATGCAGTTGAAACCGAAGAAAAAGAGCGTTCCCCGATATTTGATTGGGGGAATCATTTTCGGATTGGGCTGGGCATTGGCAGGCGTCTGTCCAGGACCGATGTGCGTCTTGGCTGGTGCCGGGTTTTATTCCATTCTTGTGGTCATAGGTGGAGCACTTTTGGGAACGTTTGTATATGGGCTTTTGAGAGGTAAACTACCCCATTAAACCTAAATAGCTTGGATAATGGGTTCTCTCACCAGAAAAAGCTGACCGTAAACTATTAGATCTGGAGATTGTAAATGAATTCTTGAACACCACGGGAATCCAAAAGATAACGGCAACCACAATTTTTTTATTTAAAAATGATGTGAACTGCGATTTTCAATAGCTAGCCAACCTATGGACTTGCAGTCTATAATGGATCCTCATAACGCTGCCGCTAGAGCGCATTTCAAAACCGCTCGAAAAAAATATTTACCCGGTTTTGAAACGTTATTTTTTTATGGCCAAAGTTCAATTTAAGGATTGACCGATTCAACCTTTGAAACAAACCGTGATCTTACGCCCTTGTTCCCCAATGCTCAGAAAATCCATTTAAAGGATGTGTTTTTATTATCAAACCCCTAACTTTTTCGAAATCCCATTTAAAAGTTCATATGCTGGTGTATTGTAAAAACACTCTTTACAATTTGAATCCATAAGTAAACAGTCTAAAATATCCGTGAACATATGAAATAGAAGTCCAATCCCTATTATAATCAATGGTTTACGGAAAAAGAGTAGTGCAACATATACCATCATCATATAATAGGAGTGTAATGGATGGAAATTGATACTGCACCTGTTTGTTTCGAAAATTGGACTGGCAAATAGATGGTCCAAATCAACCAACATAGTTGCTATCAAAATTAAATATACCTTTTTCCAATCTTTTCTGAAAAGCACCAATGCGATAAGAAGTGGAAACCCGAGGTGTAAAAAGTAATGAATGAACGTTTGCATGATCTTTTTAAACTATATTTTTTTCGCCGGCTGATTATTATTTATTGTAGAAGTATTTCAACTTTAAAATTGTTATCATTTATGAATATGGTAATAAACGAAAGTTCTTGATTTACTTAAAATATAAGATGCCTGTGATGATTTAATTCTATCTTCAAAAGTTTAATCAGGTTTCTCAAAATAGTGAAGGTATTAATAAATTACCCTAAGCAATTGTAGCTAGCGTATTTGTGCCTGCCAAATGGGAGAATATTTCAATTGGGTGTCGAAATTGACCTTTCATTGCAGGACTTAAAATTACAATGCATACTGGCCTTTCAATCTTAAATTTACCACAACGTCCTCATTACCGGTGTTTCTAAAAAACCATCCGTGTCTTCCCTCATAGGGCGCTAAAAAAGTACCCACCATATTGTTGGCATTGGCAATGGTGTAACTTTCGAAATAAACTTCTTCTACTTCTTTTTCCTGTTTTACCTCGCCGTGAAAATCGAAATAGAGAATCTCACCATTAGTGGTAGTCCATTCGTACTTCATTTCCCCATATTTGAGCATATCTATTTTAAACTCAATACCTTTTCCTGCCGGCACAACCACTTTGGTTTCATCTTCGCGTAAACTTAACTGTGTGGACGGAGGGGGATTATCCGCCTCTACAGGTCTGTCCACAGTAGGCCCTGAACCTGCTTTTTCGAGTTTTATTGTTTGTGCAGTGGGATTTGCGGCCATAACTCCCAAGCTATCGTTCTTGGCTTCTTGGGGAACGTAAAGTTTGCTAAATCCCAGCAGTTCTCCCGCCCCGGTGGGATCCATTCCGAATTCTGCCGGTAATACCGCTATTACCAATAGTAGCGCACCTACAAGAAGTGAAATAATGGTCGCTTTTATAATTTTGCTTTTTTCCAATACTGGATGCTTCATTTCTGACATAGTTGTTTTTTTAAGATGTAATGTAGCCCGTTAACTGGAAGCCGAGCAGTAAAAACCCAGCGGCCATCAGGGCCGTATTTGTAATTGTTGAAAATTTCATAAAACTAGGTTGTCTTCTCCATACCGTGATAAGAAGCAATACTACTGCCAAAGCAATGAACTGCCCTATTTCCACACCAATATTGAAACCGATCAAATTGGTAAACAGGCCTTCCCGGTCGAATTTGAATTCTTGCAATTTACTTGCAAGTCCAAAACCGTGAAACAGTCCGAATATCAAAACTGCCGCCTTGGTGTTCGGCTGTTTGCCGAAGAACCGCTTAAACCCGCCCAAATTATCAAATCCTTTATACACGATGGATAGCGCTATGATCGCATCGATCAGGTACGCATTGATGTTTATGTCGGTTAAAACACCTAAAAGTAAGGTGGTACTGTGACCAATTGTAAAAAAACTAACATATAAGAGCACTTCTTTCGGTTTATAAAGAAAGAAAATAACACCGACCAAAAACAGTAGGTGGTCATAACCCGTAATCATATGTTTCGCCCCTATATATAAAAAGGGGCCAAAGGCAACACCATTGTTTCCCATTAAAAAGGTTTGGGTGTTTTCATCCACTCCGTGCGCAAATGCGCTGGTAAAAAGTGCGCAAACGACGGTCAGGGCCAAGAAGGATATTATCTTTTTTATTTTCATAGTTCACTTGAATTAAATCCCATTAAACATAAACGTATAATGGGATTATGATTATTAATGTGCGTGCCCGTGAGATTTAACCTGCTCCACACTATCCATTTTCTTTTTACGAGCCATTTGGATGCTATCCTGCGTCCTGATCATTTCTGCATTGTTGTCTTTAGTAACATTTTCCTGGACAGTCGGGGCAGCTTCCCCTTTTTTTGTTTCCCTGCAGGATGCCAACAGTGTCAATGCAACTGTTGTAATAAAAAATACTCTTTTCATAATTTATTGATTTTTATATTGGTGTTTAAAATTTATTGATTTATGCTCTTTCAATAGTCCGTTAAGTTTAGGTTTAAAATACTGAACATCAATAAAATAAGTTAAAAATAATTGCATCAAAAATAGGATAACTCCCTGATTATC
>JBDNGW010000438.1:0-1820 GCA_041689735.1 Leeuwenhoekiella sp.
AAAGTCTGCTGAAATACGGATGTCATCATCGGCAAAAAACGCCCATTCCGAGGTCACTTTTTCTAGCGCAATATTCCTTGCATTACACGCTCCGGTTTTATGAATAAAGGTATGCTCAATCTCAAAAGGCCATTCTTCAGCAGTCAAATAATCCAGTTGCGTTAAAGAATCAGGTTCTGGATTCTGCTCTACAATAATGACTTTTTTAGGGAGTACTGTCTGTTTGCTCAGATCAACAAGAACATCGTAAAGGTATTTTTTCCTTCCAATCGTTGGGATTAAAACATCCAGCGTATCGTTATTTCTATTGTTATTATTGCTATTGCTATTAATACTAAAGGAAGGAACTGATTTAAAAATCCCCTTTTTACCCTTAAAAATGGCACTAATAAAGCTTAAAATAGGTCCTTTTTTCTGATAAATGAGCTGTTGCAGAAAGAGCAAAACAAGCCAACGGTTTTTATAATGCGCTTTAACAAATTCATATAAAAGTGCATCATCATTGCTATACTTGATTTTAGGTGTTTTTGAGGACGACGAGAGCCGTGTATCGCTGTAGGCCAGCAAACCCTGTGGCATTCCCATTTTTGCCAGTGAACTTAGAAAATAGTCAAAATGATCTACGGGAATGCTAACTTTCTCAAAATAAAATAGGGTTTTTGCATGAATACCACCGCGATCACCGCTCATAATATATGTGGCAAAAGGTACTTCCCTTTTTAATTTGGCAAATACTGAAGTATCAACAAGACCAATGGCTTCTGGCAGAAAAACACGTCCAGAACAGGAATAACTGGCCAAAATAAGCGGATTTTTAAAAATTTCCTGCCATTTTATGTCGGAAATTCCATCTTCAAAGCGTTCCTCACACCAGACAAGAAGTTCTTCCGGATAATTTTCGGCCAACTCAAACAAAGCCAGCGCGGGCACGCGGTTTATACACGATATTTGTTTGCCGTTGCTGTAAACCCGCTGCACCCGTTTCCCTCGATAATGTATCATCAAAATCATAAACCGCAAATATGTTTATAGAAATCGAGGTTTTTTTGTGCTATTCCTGTTGAAGAAAATTGCCTCACAATTTTCTCTCGAGCAGCTTCGCCCATAGCTTTTCTTAGGTTTTTATCCTGTAAAAGTTGAAGTGTTTTTTCCGCATATAACTCGTGATCCTTGGGATCTACTGTAAAACCGGTTACACCATTTACCATCACTTCTTTGGCCCAACCAATATTTGAAGTGACCAGCGCTTTTTCCATGGCCATTGCTTCGAGCCAAGTCATGGGCAGTGCTTCTGCATGGCTGGGAAGTAGGATTACCGCTGATTTGGCGATCTCATCCTGCACGTGTTCATAATCCAGTTTCCCCAAAAAATGTACATTTTTATTTGCCTGCGGAGAAAGGATTTCCTGCATAAGATGCTGGGTAGATTTACCGGTTATTAGGTCAATAACATCGCTTCCAGCCAAAAAGAGTGTTGTTTTAGGTGATTTTTCTACAATTTTATTAAAAATTTCAGCCAGATCCAACACTCCTTTTTTTCTGATTAATGTGCCGAAATAGAGCAATCTGTTTTCCTCTTCCATTGCAGGTCTGGGCAAAAAACGATCAACATCAACACTGTTAGGGATAATCTTGATTTCTTTTTTCAGCTTGAATAAATCACGCGTACGTTCTGCTGTAAATTGACTCACCGAAATAAAATGATCCGCCCCACGGAGTGCCATTTTTTCCAGCCAGAAATTCTTGGGTTTCTGTTTACGATTTTCAAGCGCACAAAAATAAGCGTCTGTGCCGTGAAAACGAATCACAAGCGCGCAATC
>JBDNGW010000439.1:0-2186 GCA_041689735.1 Leeuwenhoekiella sp.
AAAGGCTCATGCTTTTTTAACCGATTTAGTGCCATTTTAAGCCGTTTTTGCTCGGTTTCGGTCAATTTTCTATCTGGATTCAGAGTAATATCGATGCGTTTCATACCCAGGTACGCTTCCGCAAATCGGTTAAAAAAGGTCTGGATTTCCGTTGCGGGATATTCAGGTTTTAGTTCCGCCAACAATTGTTCCCGGAAAGTTTTAACCGTCATTTTATTTCCTTTAAATCCTTGAGCATGTGCACGGGGCAGGCGTGGTGACCAGTATCACCCATCGGACCATCTCTATAGTGAAATCCCACTTTTTTATAGAGTTTTTGCGCATCTTTCATATACGGCATCGTCTCAATATAAACCTGCTCAAAACCCCGTTTTTCGGCAAAATCAAGGCATTTTTCCATCATTTGAATCCCGTAACCTTTTCCCCGGATTTCTGCCAAAAAATACATTTTTTGTAGTTCGCAGACTGGGCCGTCATAATTGGCGAGCTGCGCGATCCCGGCGCCACCCAGTAGTTTGCCATCCGCTTCCATCACAAAATATTCAGCTTTGGGTTTATTGTAGGTTTCGTACAAAATATCCAGCGCTTTATCGGCATAAGCGGTTCCCACTTTTGGAACGCCCATTTCTATCAAAACCGTACGGAGCACTTTTGCAATTGTGGCGTTATCTACCTTTTTAATAGCTCTAATGGTCATTTTTAAGCGTGTTTGAACATTTTTATGCGTTTTTTATGGTGCTTCAAAAGCACGCATACGCCATCATTTTTCTTATTTTTGAAACGTGAAGATACATGAAAAATATATGGATCGCTGCCTACAATTGGCCAAGAATGGGTTTCCAGCGACGATGCCAAATCCGTCTGTAGGAGCTGTAATTGTGGTCAATAACAAGATCATTGGCGAAGGATTTACGAGTCCCTACGGTGGCCCACATGCCGAAGTAAATGCGATAAATAATGTACGTGATGAGCGACTGCTAAAAAAAGCCACCCTGTACGTGAGCCTGGAACCATGCAGCCATTATGGAAAAACGCCGCCCTGCAGTGACTTAATTATCGCCAAAAATATTCCGAAAATCGTCATCGGCACCGTAGATCCCTTTGCCAAAGTTGCCGGTCGCGGCATCGAAAAACTTCTGAAAGCGGGTCGTGAAGTAATCATTGGGATTCTTGAGGAAGAGTGCCAGCGGGTCAACAAGCGTTTTTTTACTTTCCATAAGAAAAAAAGGCCGTTTATTATTTTAAAATGGGCGCAAACGCTGGATAGTTTTATTGCGCCAAGTCCAGAAAAACGGGATAAAAAAGAACCGGTTTGGATTACGAATGCGTATTCTCGCCAAATCGCACATAAACTGCGCACCGAAGAGCAGTCGATTCTCGTGGGCACAAACACAGTTTTGCAGGACAACCCCAGCCTGACCGCACGTGATTGGCATGGTGAAAATCCGTTGCGGATCGTACTGGATCGAGAAGGGAAAATCCCTGCGGAAGCCACTGTTTTTAATGGAGATACAAAAACGCTTGTTTTTACCGAAAAACAGCAAAAAAACAGTGAAAATCTCGAGTTTATTGAAGTGGATTTCAACGAAAACCTACCACTTCAAATTTGTAATGTATTGTTTGAAAAAGAAATTCAATCCTTAATTATTGAAGGCGGGGCAAAAACGGTGCACTCTTTTATTGACGCCGAACTCTGGGATGAAGCTTGGGTTTTTACAGGTAATAATCAGTTCCATAAAGGAACAAAATCGCCTATTTTTCAGGGTAAATTGACCGAAAAACAGGCTATTTTAGAAGATGTTTTGAGAATATATTCCCCTGCCTGCCCATCCCAAAGGGGAAGAGTTATTGACGATCGCGTTCCTCCCCTTTGGGGAGGTTAGGTGGGGAATTCCTTTGAACCACTAGCTTTATCAAGACGTTCCAGTTGCTCATCATTGAGATCAATTTGTACCGCTTGATAGAAAGCCTGTAACTGTTCGGGTTTGGTGGCGCTGGCAATGGGCACCGTAATACCGGGTTGAGCCATCGTCCACGCGAGGGTCACGGCAGCTTGCGATACATTTTGCTCCGCGGCGATTTCTTTGAGTGCTTTGAGAACTCGTTCTCCTTTATCATTGAAGAACTTGTTCACTTGACCTTCACGCGCGCGGCCTTCCGCGTCTTCTTTGACATCATATTTTCCG
>JBDNGW010000440.1:0-2074 GCA_041689735.1 Leeuwenhoekiella sp.
ACTATAGTGTACTTAAGTTCAGCTCCTTTTTACTGATTTATTTTACCGTAAATATACTAATGCAAGTCTAAAGGAGTGTTTTTCAAGAGGTGCAACCGATTGGAAAATGTACCTGCCTTTGCCGGTAGGCAGGTCGAGAAGCCTCATCGGAGTTCAAAACTTCTATGTTCCAAAAAGATCTCGATACAACCTCCTATCGTCGGTCACTCGATCTGATATTTTCGTTTGAGTAATAATATGATCAATTATACCTCAAAACCTTCAGGTGTATTTTTTTTGATTCTAGTCAATACAATATTATTTGATCAAAATCAATTGCACATTACTAATTTTTAAATGAAAATCGCGCACTTTTCTTAATGGTTATAGTAACTTTAGACGTCAATTGTTAAATCAACTTAATGCCCATAAAATGAATAAAATATACTTCAAAAAGCTTAAATATATAAGCTTCCTTACGCTATTAATACTCGCTACATTAAGCAGTTGCGCGCCATCAAGATTTGGTGGACTTGCATTATACACGGTCAGGGACGCAATGAATACAGATGCTAAAGGCACGCTTCAAAAGGTTGCAGATGCTGGGTATAAAAATATTGAAGCCGCCGGTTATGCCGACGGAAAATTTTATAATATGTCCCCTACCGACTTTAAAGCGCTTCTAAATAAGATGAAATTAAAACCCATAAGTACGCACCAAGGCACGGTAACCTTGGAAAATGCAGATGCAATGATCGCGGATGTAAAAGCGGCCGGTTTCGAGTATTTCGTGATTCCGGTGCCACCCATGGGAATGTTTACCTATAATGAGACAACTAAAATTATGGGAATGAACGGGACTGTGCAAGATCTTGCTGAAATACTCACCACTTTAGGTAAAAATGCGATGCGGCCGGTTTAAAACTACTGTACCATAATCATGATTTTGATTTTAAAAAGGGGGAAAATGGACAGGCTCCCATTGATTATTTATTGGAAAACACAGATTCTAAATATGTGAATTTTGAAATGAATCTGTATTGGGTGACCAAAGCAGGCGCAGATCCTGTAGCCTATTTTAAGAAATATCCCGGTCGTTTTAAAGAATGGTATGTAAAGGATATGGATGCCCAGGGCCGTTTTGCGCCGGTAGGAGAAGGAACAATTGATTTCAAGCGCATTCTGGAGGAAAAAAAGCTGTCTGGGATGAAATATTATTTCGTAGAACAGGATCAGACCTTTACTATGGAACCTCTAGAAGCCATAAAAGTAAGTCATGAGAGCTTGAAAGAAATCGGTTTTAAATAAGAATAAAAAATTAAATGATGATTAAAATAATTAAGTCAACTCTCCTTTTTCTTTCTCTTTTGACCACACAATTAGGTAGTGCCCAGGACTGGCCCAATTTAGAAAAATATAGTGCTGCTAATAAAAAACTAGATACACGTGCTTCAACAGGACGCGTGGTATTTATGGGAAATTCCATTACTCATGGCTGGGTGGACAAAGATCCTGAATTCTTTACCGAGAACAATTATATAGGCCGTGGCATCGGCGGACAGACAACGCCACAGATGCTTTTACGTTTCAGGCCGGATGTGATTGATCTGAAACCGGCCGCCGTAGTTATTCTCGCAGGAACAAATGACATCGCCGGTAACACAGGTCCCATGACCATAGAACAGATAGCTGGAAACATTTACAGTATGGCCGAGCTTGCCCACGCTCACAATATAAAAGTTGTAATTTCTTCGGTGCTCCCGGTTTATAAGTATCGTTGGGAGCCGGAAGTTGAGCCCGTGGAAAAAATCGCCAAACTCAATGCAATGCTCAAAACCTATGCTGAAAAGAATAATATGGTCTACCTGGATTATTTTCCGGCAACGGCCAATGAGCAGCAAGGTTTTAAGAAAGAATATTCCGAAGATGGTGTGCACCCCACTTTGGCTGGATATAAAGTTATGGAACCGCTCGTAAAGGAAGCAATCAATAAAGCACTTGAAAAGTAAAAGAGTCCCCACCCGGAATTATGAAAATACAATTCCGACCTTATGCAATCCTCTCCCTGCGGTCGTCGGTTGCAAGAGGGGAGGTA
>JBDNGW010000441.1:0-8322 GCA_041689735.1 Leeuwenhoekiella sp.
CGCCAATACGCAGCAATAAATAGAATTATTCGTTCTTTTTTAGAGCTAAAAAGACTGTTTTTAGCTCCTTTTTACCAATTCTTGGTCTAACAGCCGAAGCTATATTGTATCTATAAAAGTCCTCCCGGTGCGGTTAAAAACCACTAATACTTAGCAGTAAATAGAACAATTCGTTTCTTTTTTAGGGCTAAAAAGGCCGTTTTTAGCTAATTCTTGCCGGTTTTTGGCCTATCGGTCGAAGTTAGATCGTATCTATAAAAGTTCTTCCGGTGCGGTTAAAAACCACCAATCCCACAAAAAACAATACTACACTTAGAATAAAACAATACAGAAGCAATTGCCACTGAAATAACCCTTCCCCAAAGACCATAAACCTAAAAGCCTCTATAAGAATGGCAATGGGATTATATTCCACCACCCAGGCATAATCGCCCAGGGTCTGACTTTTTCGCACTTCAGAAATAGGATACATTACCGCCGAAACATACATGAGCAGCGAGGTAGCAAAAGTGATAAGAATCCGGAAATCCCTGTACTTCGTGGTAAGCGACGAAATAAGCATGCCCACGCCCAGCCCAAAGATTGCCATCGTGGCCAGTAAAAACGGAAACAGCCACGCCGTCATATTGGGAGAGATACCATCTCCCTTCAGTACAAAATAGAGGTAAAAAACAATGAAAATAAACAATTGGACGCCCATTTTCACCAACCCGGAAATAGCTTGCGAGAGCGGCGCGATCAATCTGGGGAAGTACACTTTGGCAAACAGTCCGGCATTTGAGGCAAAGGTGTTTGAAGAGGTGGTAAGGCAGTGGGTAAAGTAATTCCACAGCGTAATGCCGGCGAGGTTAAATAGAAAAGGCGGTGCGCTACCGGTAGAAATCGTGGCAATATTGTTAAAGACCAGCGTAAAGATAACCGAAGTAAAAAGCGGTTGTATCAAATACCAGAGTGGCCCCAGTATGGTTTGTTTATAAGTGGCCACGATATCCCTGCGTACAAAAAGGAGCAACAGGTCGCGATAGCGCCATATTTCTTTATAATCAATGGCCATAAGCGGCTGCCGTGCATTGATTTCATACAGCCATTCTTCATCTTCAACCTTGTTCACCGTTCTTATTTTGCTTGTTCCCTTTAAATTTTTTGATCATGCGCTTAAATATCCTCGAAAAGGCAGGCGCTTTTTCATTTTGGTGATAGCCTTCCGCGTAGCGGCCATAGCCGTAACCGTAGCCATACCCGTAGCCCATTCCCTTTGTCCTAAAATAATTGAGTACAAAACTGATGTTTTTGACCTCACCACTTTTGTATTTCTCATTAATACTGGCCAGCATCCCTTTTTTGGTATAATCCTGCCTAATCACGTATAAAGTAGCATCTACGTAGGATTGCAGTTCTAGCGCATCTGCCACCAGACCTATGGGCGGCGTATCCAAAATGATGTAGTCATAGCGCTTTTTGAGATCTGCCATTAACGCATCCATCTGTTCGCCCATCAATAATTCTGATGGATTAGGAGGAATAGGTCCCGCCAGAACAATATCTAAATATGGAATCTGCGACGCCTGTACGATCTCTTCCAGACCTTTTTCCCCAATGAGATAATTCACTACCCCAATGGTATTATTCAGGTTAAAATCATCGTATATTTTCGGTTTCCGAAGGTCAAGTCCCACAAGTACCGTCTTGCGCTCGCTCAGGGCAAATACCGTGGCCAGGTTTATACTGCAAAAAGTCTTGCCCTCGCCGCCTACCGAAGAGGTCACCATTACCGTTTTTGCACCTTTAATGTTCAAGCGCCTATAAATAAACTGCAAGCTTGACCGAACAGACCTAAAGGCTTCTGCGACCGCAGATCGTGGCTTTTCTATGAGTACCAGATTAGTTTTTGTCGCACTTCTTCCTATCGCACCCAGTACCGGAATGTCTGACAGTTGCTTCAATTCTTCGGGATTATTGATTTTATTGTCGAAAAAAACCAACAGAAAAACGAGGATCATAGGTATGGCGCCACCGGCGATCGCGGCCATGACATAATTGGTTTTAGTGTCTGGCCCCACCGCACCACCACCTATGTCTTTTGCAGGATCTATGACCTGAATATCTGAAACATTGGCCGATTTTATGATTCCGGCCTCACTTCGTTTGGCCAAGAATGCGCCATAGGTGTTTTCACTAAGGTTGTACTTGCGCTGGATGCCCAGCAATTGTTGCTGCTCTGCCGGCAGTTTGCGCATTAGCGATTCTACATTGGCAATATCATTTCTTATATCGTTGAGTTGCGTATTGAGGATCTGTTTTGAGGAAGAAATATTTTCTAAAAGAATGGTTTTGATCGAATTGATGCGCCTGTCAAGATCATTAAAAACTGGGTTTCCCGGTTTTGCGGAATACGCAAGGCGCTTACGTTGTTCCGAAATGGCAATAATGCTCGAAACCTGCTGGGAGATACTGCCCTCACCTATTCCGGTAAGCGAGGGCACCGGAATATTTTCAGAATAATCGGTACGTGTACGCAGGTACGTTTCGAGGTTACGGTGATATTGCAACTGCTGTTCCACCTGCTGCTGGCCGGCATCAAGCTCACTGACTTTGGTGATCATGCTCTCCTCACTGCCAGAAATACCCACGCTGAAATTATTTTTTCTAAACTGGTTCAATTCCTGCTGAACGGTCTTTAGTTCGGAAGTTTTATCGGCCAGGCTACTGTCAATGAATTTAATGGTTTTGGTTGCAAATAGGTTTTTGCGCTCTAGTTGATCCTTGCTCAGCACACTTATCGAGGTGTTGAGATAATCCACAATACGGTACTTGTTCGTCCCGGTCATGGTGAGCGTTAAAATACTGGAACCGCTGGGGGTCTGCTCCACGTTCAAATTTCTGTATTCACTTACGGTACCATCAAAATCCCGAAACCTCAATTGAAATTTTTGTCCCTTTACTGCCGGTATTTTGGTGGGTTGCACCCGAAAATTAAAATAGGGCAAATCTACGGGATCGCCCAGTTGGTATTGCTTTTTAAACGTTTCGGCAGGCAAGGGTATGGCCGTTTTTTCTTTGGAATTATAATTTTGAACCGTTCCTTCACCACCGTTGAACGCGATACTGATTTCAAAATGAGTGGCATCAATGAATTCAATGTTGATTTTTTCGTTCAAAAGTTGAACCTCTTCCGTATTGATATCGAGCTTAAAAGGCGTTTTATCATACACATCTATGAGATTATACGTTCCCTCTTGGAGGTATTGCACATAAAACTGCAGTTCTTCAACCACTTTCTCGTTGTGGCTTCGGGATTTGAGAAAGATGAGACCTGTCTGCACTTTGTCGGTAGTCCCGCCCCAATTAAACGTAAGACTGGTATTACTGGTAAAAAACGGATTCTGGTCGTCTTTTACCGTAATCATGTTGCTGAGACGATAAAAAGTTTCCTTGCGCACATTTATGTAATACGCGATATAAAATGCGATGCCAATAGAAATCAGAAATAATGGCCAGTAGCGCAACATTTTCATTAGAAAACCCCTGAAATCAAAAAAATGCTGTTTATCCTTTATTTCGAAATCATCTTCCATCTAGTGCTTTGTCAAGTTTATTGTGTCGGTTAAGCCGCCGTTATTTTTTATCTGACCAAGGCAAAAAATTGTTACATAGCCGTAGCTACGGAACTATTTTTTAACGCAGGACAGGTGAAAAAGAACAAGGCTTGGGCTGGCTAAAATAAGGTTGACACAGCACTAGAGCCTTGTAAATAATAAAACGGTGGTGGTGAGAGCCGTAAAAATCGTTAAAATGGTTGTGAACGAAGATAGCCCCGTGGTGCCGGTGCCCAGTGATTTTTGAGGCAAAGGGTTTACAAGAATAAGATCGTTCGGTTGAATGTTGTAATACGGGGACTGTAAAGCGGCGATATCAGTAAGGTCTATATGATGCACGCGCCGCCCGCCGGAATATTGCCGAATGATCACCACGTCTTTACGATCACCGGTAATCATAATGTCACCGCTGTTTGCAATGGCATCCATAAGGCTGAGTTCTTCTACCAGTTCTACCTTAACCCCCGGGCTTCCGATTTCCCCCGCAATGGTATATTTAATACCGGCCAGTTTTACGGTCACAAAGATATTTGCCTGTTCGGTAAAATAGTCTGCCAGCAGTTTTTGTTCTATAATTTTGCGTATTTCTTCCGTGGTATAGCCCAGTACACTGACTTCGCCAAGGGTGGGAACTCGTATTTTGCCATGCCTGTCCACGGCAAAACCATCATAATAATAACCTTCGTCAAGCGAGTTGCTACCACCACCGTCATTTTCACTGCCGCCGCCGCTAGATACAGGATTGAACAGGGTCACCAGGTTTTGATCAAGCGCTTTTATACGTATGCTCAGCACATCATTGATCTGAACCCGATACGGGCGCTGCTGTAGATTAACGGAAATTAAACTATCTTGAGCGTTGTTGTTTTCTTGTAGATAGGTAAGGTCGCTTGTGGAAATGCATGATGTTAATGCCGTAAGCAGTATTACAATTACAATATAAGTAAGGCTTCGCATAGCTTGAGATTGCTAAATGTAAAGATACTTTTTATCAACGGACTACAAAATATATAGTTTTCTTTAACAGTTAAAATCCTTCCGTAGTCTAAAAAGTCCTGTTTTTTGCCTACGGCGAAAATAAATTTCACCTTAATCCTTGCCTCGGAATTTTTCAGTCTGTTCAAAAATGTGGGTCAGCAGGCGCTTTTCGCAGGCATCAAAATCTATATTACGGCGCTGCATGACCATTTTAATGGTTTTAAAAGCCTTGTCCATTCTGTAGGTTGTCATTCCGCCACTGCCGCCCCAACTGAAAGAAGGGATAAAATTGCTGGGGAAACCGCCTCCATAAATATTGGTCGCGACTCCTACCACGGTACCGGTATTGAACATGGTATTGATGCCACACTTACTGTGATCGCCCATCATTAGGCCACAAAACTGTAGTCCGGTGCGTGTAAAATCTTCGGTGGAATAATCATAAATGCGTACTTCAGCATAATTGTTTTTCAGGTTGCTACTATTGGTGTCTGCTCCTATATTGCACCATTCCCCAATAACCGAATTGCCCAAAAACCCATCGTGGCCCTTATTCGAATGTCCCATTAAAATGGAATTATTGACCTCGCCGCCCATTTTACAGTATGGTCCCACCGTTGTGGGACCGTAGATCTTGGCGCCCATTTTTACGACTGAATGTTCCCTCAGCGCAAAAGGGCCGCGAATAAGGCAACCTTCCATCACTTCACTGTCCTTGGCCAAATAAATGGGCCCCGCTGAAGCGTTGAGCACCCCAGTTTCAATCACCGATCCCTCTTCAAGAAAAATCTGCTCTTTATTGATACAATGTACTGATTCTGGAATGGGTTGCGAGCTACGGCCATTCGTAAGTAGTTTAAAATCTTCCGCTATCGCCCTGCTATTTTCTGAAAACAGATCCCAGGTATGCTTAATTACAAAAACGGACTCTTTTGGGCAATTTTTGACCTTAAAGCCAGCGAAATCGGTCAAATCTGTACGGTCGCTACGGTAGGCAATGAGTTCATTATTATCATAAATAGCCTCCCCTGTATTTAAGTTCTTAACCAAATCGACCAATGTTTCCGTAGGCAAATAGGAAGCGTTGATCAGCACGTTGTCCTCACTTTTTTCCAAGGGAAATTTTTCTGAAAGGTACGCTTCCGTACGTGTGGAGGTGCATTCGTCCAAGTGCTTTTCCCATTTTTCCCTTATCGTTAAGATTCCTATAAGTAGATCTGCCACCGGCCGCGTGAATGTAAAAGGTAATAATTGTTTGCGCGTAGGGCCATCAAAGAGTATATAATTCATATATGAAAAAATAGGGAATATGTGTTTTGGCTGCGCCAAAGGTATTAAATTGTGATTAATAGCGGTTAAAAGATAAATAAAATAGATATCATGATTAATTCAGTGCGGTTTCTGCATCTGTGGGATGATATTCCGCAATGAGTTTTCGGCTCATATAATTAAACCGAAGGTACAGTAACAATGCAGACGCGCTCAAACCGGCCAGCAGCCCCAACCATATTCCCTGGCTTGCCATATTTTCGGCTTTGCCAAAATACCAGGCCACTGGAAAACCAATCAACCAGTAGGCCACAAAGCAGATAAAGGTGGGGATCCGCACATCCTGCAGCCCGCGCAGCGCACCAAGAATCACTACTTGCAGCCCATCGCTGAGCTGAAAGAGCGCAGCCACAACGAGCAACTGCGAGGCTAAAAGGAGCACTTCAACATTGTCTATATATATAATGGGCAAAACGTCCTTTAAAAGGATAAACCCCACGCCAAAAACCGCTTCGATTAGAAAAACCTGTAAAAATAGCGAAGTCGCGATACGGCGCATATTGTGGTAATTATGCCGCCCCTTCTGATTGGCCACCCGTATTGTCGCGGTCACGCCCAGACCCACCGCGATCATAAAGGTCATTGATGCCAGGTTAAGCGCAATCTGATTGGCCGCCTGCGCATTTGTTCCTAAAATACCGCTGAGAAAAATACAAGAGGTAAACAGCGTTACCTCAAAAAGCATTTGCATGGCAGTGGGAAAGCCCAAATCGAGGATGCGCTTAAAGATGCTCCACTTAAAAGCCTTGCGCCGCGTCCAGATAAAGTAAGGTTTAAATTTCTCTTTTCGGCTCAAAATATAATACAGTAGCCATAGCATAAAAAAACGGGAAATAAGAGTGCCATACGCCGCACCTTCCAACTCCAACCGCGGAAAGCCAAACTTCCCATATATAAGCAGGTAGTTAAAAACAACATTCACAACATTAGCCAGTATCGTGGCATACATCGCATAACGCGTGTTGGAAAGCCCGTCTGCAAACTGCTTAAATGCCTGAAAAATCATCAAGGGAATCAACGAGAACGCAACGATATCCATATAGGGGATCGCCAACACAACCACCTCAACCGGTTGATCAAGGTAATATAATACAGGTTTGACAAGCAGCAAAAGTAAAAAGAGCACCACACCGTTTATGGCACAAAGCACAATACCGTGGTGAAAATAATTGCGACCCATTTCTGTAGCTTCCGCACCGTCTGCTTCCGCGATGAGCGGCGTGATCGCAAATGAAAAACCGATCCCCAGCGAAAGCGCGATAAAAACAAGGCTGTTACCTAATGAAACCGCTGCCAACGGAGCCGCGCCCAGCTGACCCACCATAATATTATCTGCAAATGCCACCATGATGTGCCCCAGCTGTCCCAACATAATGGGATAGGCCAATTTGAGGTTGCCCTTGAATTCTTTAGTATACTCTTGTAATTGCACCCCGGTTTTTTTTGCGAGTGCAAAAATAATCAAACAATAGCCAAGTATTTGCAATATTTAAGGGAAGTTTGGCCAACGAAAAAGTGCTTGTTTATATAATGAAAACGTGTTTGCAAATAGATGTTGTTGGCAGGATTATGGGACAAATAACCGACAATGCGTATATTTGCCTTTTTCTCCACAACCATGAACGAAGAGATCGATTTTACGCACAAAAAAATTCCCAAATCCATTGAAGCTGAAACACAGAAGGCCCTTTCGTATTACCCTGCCTTAAAAGATACACCCATCAGCTTTAAATTCAAAAAGAATATCAAAAAATCCACGATGCAGGCGCAGCCTGTCCTGTCGAGTTTTTTCCGATCACGGAAAAACAGAAAGTTTGTGATCTTGATCAGCAAACGTGTTAAAATCGATAAAGAAATCTTTAAGATCACAGATGTACCGTCTGATGTTTTAATTGGTTGGATAGGTCATGAACTTGGCCACGTCATGGATTACAGAGCGCGGGGCACCATCGATATGTTCTTTTTTGGCATCAAATACTTATATTCTACCGGTCATATTCAGGAAGTGGAACGCGCGGCAGATACTTTTGCAGTCGCGCACGGTATGGGTGATTATATCCTAAAAACAAAGGATTTTATACTCAATCACGCCGATATTTCAGAAACCTACAAAGCCCGAATCCGTGAGCTTTACCTTTCCCCCGAAGAAATTATGCAGCTTATTAAGAAACATAACGAAAAAGAAGTGATTTAGTAGTGGTTCTGTGTTTAGGGTTCAACGGTGATGTGCGGATTTGCGGATGTGCGGATGTGCGGATGTGCGGATGTGCGGATGTGCGGATGTGCGGATTTGCAGATTTGAGGATGTGCGGATTTGTATATTGGTGGATGCGTTTAATTGTTTATTTGTTCAATCGCTTGTTTAGAGAAATGTAGAACTGTTGATTTACTGAATCTTCAGGCCGGTTTATGGGCATTA
>JBDNGW010000442.1:0-2502 GCA_041689735.1 Leeuwenhoekiella sp.
ATTTTGGAGGTTTTGGATTTATTGGTCGAGGATATAGATATCAACTCAATTGCAAGAAGGTTAGTGATTTACAGCGATTCCCTATCTTTTTTGAACAGTCCACCAGATCCTGCAAATAACAGTAAATTAGCAGCTTAAATTAGGTGCGAAACTTGAGATAATTAGATATAAATATAATTTAAGCACAATCGAAATATACAAAATACTAAATTTTAGGAATATTATTTAATGAATTCTCTGTTGAATTTAAGTATTCTTAAAGATATTTAAGTTGACGTCTGTAAGTAATGCAAAGACTTCGGAAAAATTTGTTTTAATTCCCTATTCGTTAATCTTCTGTTAGGCACAACAATTTTCAGCAATTAAAATTTAACTTTAAAACAAAAAATCATGATCAAGGAAGGCACAAAAGTTACATGGAAAAGGGGCAACGGCACCGCAACTGGGACGGTAAAATCTACCTTTACCAAAAAAGTCACGCGTACCATAAAAGGTAGTGAAGTGACCAGAAATGGAGAGGAAGGAAACAAAGCATTATATATTGAGCAGGAAGATGGCGACAATGTTCTCAAACTGGAAAGCGAAGTGGAACCGTGCTGACTAACAGATCCGGACCCTTTAAGTTGGATAAAAATTAAATCTTATTATATACCATCGTATCATGGCAGAATTCATTAAACTTTATGAAGAAAACCCCAGTCCCAATCAAATTAAAAAGATTGTGAAAGTATTGCGGGACGGCGGCGTGATAATTTACCCTACGGACACCGTTTACGGGATGGGTTGTGATATTACAAATACGCGAGCATTGGAACGCGTCGCCCAACTCAAGGGAATAAAATTGGATAAAGCAAATTTCTCCTTTATCTGTGAAGACCTTAGTAACCTTTCCGATTATGCGCGGCAGATCGATTCGGCTACCTTTAAGGTATTGAAGCGTGCTTTGCCCGGGCCTTATACATTTATTTTACAGGGAAACAATAACTTGCCTACCGTATTTAAAAAGAAGAAAACCGTGGGTATACGTATTCCAGATAATGCCATTGCCCGCGCCATTGTACGTGAACTGGGCAATCCCATTATTTCCACCTCCATTTATGATGAAGATGAAGTTCTGGAATATACCACAGATCCTGAGCTTATTCATGAAAAATGGGATAAACTGGTCGATATTGTCATAGATGGTGGTTATGGAGGGAATATTCCCTCTACGATCATTGATCTCACTTCGGGAGAGCCGGTACTTATTCGAGAAGGTAAAGGGAATCTTACGATATAATATTCTATTAGTTAGAGTAATAACAGCGTTAATTTGATGCTAAATGAGAATCAATTGTAACGATTGCATCATTTTGCTTTCTATCTTAATACACAAATTAAAAATTAAAATATGAGCTATTTAAATACAAGCTCTTCGGAAAACGGAGAGCCTATTCAGTTATTTTTTGAACAATATGGCGAGGGACAGCCGGTTATCTTAATTCATGGATGGCCACTTTCCCACCAGATGTGGGAATATCAAACCCAGATAATTGTAGATGCCGGTTATCAGGTAGTCGCTTATGACCGTCGCGGTTTTGGTAAGTCAAGTAAGCCGTATTATGGTTATGATTATGACACGCTTGCTAAAGATCTCAATGATCTTATAAATGCACTGGATCTTAAAGACGTTATTCTTACCGGTTTTTCTATGGGTGGCGGTGAAGTTGCACGGTATATAGGAACGTACGGCACCGATAAAGTTGCAAAAGCCGCGCTTGTTTCTTCTGTTGTACCTTTTATGCTTAAAACTTCGGACAATCCAGACGGTGTTCCCCAGGAAACTTTTGAAAGCTTCCAGAAGAACATAAAGGAAGATCGCTTGGCTTTTCTAAAGGAATTTGGTGAAACCTTCGTAAATTATAAAGACAATAAGAAGAGAATCAGTGAAGCGCAGGTACATTTTAACTGGAGCGTTGCTGCTGCAGCTTCGCCAAAGGCTACCTTGGATTGTATAGATTCCTTCGGAAAAACGGATTTTAGGGAGGATTGCAAAAAATTTGACGTACCCACTTTAATCGTTCACGGGGATGCAGATCAAGTAGTACCTATTGAAACGGCTGGTCAAGCAGCTGCCAAAATTTTAAAAGACAGTAATTACCAGATCATAAAAGGCGCCCCGCACGGCTTGGTATTCACCCATACCGAAGAGTTCAACACCCTTTTCCTGGACTTTTTAAAAAGCTAAGTACTGGTTATTTTTCAGTATAAAGCATAAAAAAACCGGTCTTTTGACCGGTTTTTTGTTTTTAGTGTGCCGTGCATGGCAAATGACTAGACGGTGCAAGTCCGTTATGGGGGTCTGTAGTTACCTACCATTAGTTAGGGCAAGGGTGTCCACCGTGAGGTGGAATCTGAAGGAAGCCTACGGCAAAGTTCTGGCCCGAGGAACACGAACATCATCAGGCATATGCAATGCGGATAAGGTTGCTAAACAAACCAAAGTCCAAAAACTACACGGGC
>JBDNGW010000443.1:0-9581 GCA_041689735.1 Leeuwenhoekiella sp.
CTAACGTATCAGGGAACGGAAAAATATAAGAACCGAATTTTAGACAAACTGAACCAATTACCTTATAGTTATAAGGTTTATGCCGATTTTATGACAGATGTTGAAGTCGCTCACCTGCGCAATGCCTCAGATATCATGATCCAATTACAGACCACCGATCAACTTTCCGGATCAATGCAGGAGCACCTTTTTGCCAAAAATGTGGTGATCACGGGCAGTTGGCTCCCTTACTTGGCCCTTAAGGAAGAAGGAGCCTGGTTTATAGAGGTGGACAAGATTGACGAGCTTGTGACGGTACTTCCGGAAGTTTTGGAAAATTATAAAGGATATGCACCCAAAACGGTCAATACTTCCAAAGCCATTGCTAAATTAAGTTTATGGGATCAGAATATTGACAGTTGGATCGCACTTTACAAGTAATACATGAATCTTAAAAAGACCGCGATTGCAGGGATCAAATGGACAACAATAGGCACGGTGGGGCGCTCCTTGTTTCAGTTGATGCAGATTTCTGTCCTCACCCGGTTTTTGCCAAAAGAGGCTTTTGGCTTGGTGGCAATGGCCTTGTTTTTAGTTCAGTTTTCCAATATTTTTGTGGATATGGGGATGTCCACTGCCATACTCCATAGACAAAGTGCCACGCGCAATGAGTACAGCAGTATTTACTGGCTCAATATTTTTATTTCGCTATCCCTTTATGCGCTCCTTTTTTTTGCTGCTCCTGTAGCTGCCAGTTTTTATAACGAACCCCAATTGATTTCCCTGATCCCCATTTTGGGACTGAACCTTCTTTTGATGGCAATGGGACGGCAGCACTACACAATGATGCAAAAGCGGTTCCATTTTGAGGCAATAGCCAAAACGGAACTGCTTTCTTTTTTTATTGGACTTATCAGTGCTGTGCTGTTTGCAGTTTATGGATTTGGGATCTATAGTCTGGTTTACTCGACCCTGATCGCTTCGTTTATTTCAAATACGCTCTTTTTGATCCTCAATATACGATCAAACCCCATTCATTTCCACTTTAGGTTGCGGGAGACTAAGCCGTTCCTAAGGATAGGCGGCTATACCATGGGCAGTTCCCTTCTTGATTTTTTTTCGAGGGAAATAGATGTGCTGATCATCGGCAAAATATTGGGTGCGGAAAGTTTGGGGGTATATAGCTTGGCAAAACAGATCGTGTTAAAGCTGTTTTCGATAATCAACCCTATTGTGATAAGTGTTTTTAACCCCTTGCTCGCTTCCATTCAAAAAGAAAAAAAGCGCGTACGGCTCTCCTACCTCAAGATCATAAAATATTTTGCCTATATCAACTTTCCGGTCTATGTTTTTATTATTGTTGCTTCCAGGGAGATCCTACAGATCGTATATGGCGCGGATTATACCAGTTCCTACGCTGTACTTTCTTTATTGGCTTTTGCTTATTGCCTTATAGCACTTTCAAATCCGGTAGGTAGCCTTCAGATCGCTACCGGCCGCACGGATATTGGTTTTAAATGGACGATAATACGCGTGCTTGTCACTCCCGTATTTATTTATGTGGGGGCACTGGGTACTATTGAAACCGTTGCCGCGATGTTTGCCTTGCTATCCTTTATTTTTATAGTACCCTTATGGTTCATTCAGCTTCGGCCTATGGCAAATATTGGTTTAAAAGAATATATAGACCAATTTTATAAACCATTGTCCTTTTTTCTGATCGCTGCTTTGTTCGTTTATTTATTGGGCGATACGATCCAACTAATGGAAAATGTATTTCTCAATTTGATTATAAAAGGTTTATTTACAGTGGTTTACTATGGTGCCTTTATTTTTATTGTTGATAAAAAAGAGGTAATGGAAACCTATAAATCAATGTACTCACTTATTAAGCATAAAAAATAATGTCCTCACTTGTTTTAGATATTTCTTTAGACCCAAAAGATAAGTTTAGTGATGGTAAGACCTTTGCCATTGAATACAGCACGTCCACAAAATTTGAAAAAGACAAGGTTAATTTTGAAAACGATACCTATTATATATTGGTAGATGGGGTAATACTTAATAAAGCCCAACTTTTAAAAGAAAATCCCACATGGAGTTGGGCAGCATTCCTGATCCATTTGTATGAAAACGGGGGAAATCATTTTTTTAAGCAGTTAAAGGGTTCCTATTATGGATTTATTTATGATAAAAGACTGGAAAAATGGATCGTTTTTACAGATCATATCAGCAGCAAACCCCTCTACTTCGCCAGCTATGGTGATCATATTTGTTTCTCACACAATTTTGTTGACCTCACCGGGTATTTAAAGCAAAAAGGGTATCCGGTAACTCTAAATGAACAAGCGGCCTATCTGATACTGACCTACGGGTATGTTTTTGAAGATATTACCTTGGCAAACGAGATCAAGCGGATGATGGTGGGATATTGTGCAGTGGTGACTGATGAACTGCAATTGGAAAAATATTATTCCTTGGCAAACAAGCCAATAGAAATTACGGAAAAGGAGGCCATAGAGCAGATCGATATCCGCTTTCGCGAGGCCGTGCAGCTGGCATTTGAAAAAGACCTGGAATATGGCTATACCCATGTGGCTTCCTTGAGTGGTGGGCTGGATTCCAGGATGACGGTCTGGGTGGCCCACGATCTGGGCTATACCAATCAGCTTAACCTTACCTTCTCACAAAGCGATTATCTTGATGAAACCATCCCCAAAAAAATTGCGGCTCATTTGGGGCACGAGTGGCTTTTCAAGGCACTGGATAACGGTAATTTTTTGAAGGATATTGAGGACACCACCCAAATTACGGGCGGCAATGTGCTTTATTATGGCCTTGCACAGGGGATGAGCTTGTACAATCATCTCGATTTTGAAAACCTGGGGATTCTGCACACTGGGCAGGTGGGCGATGTAGTGGTTTCCACATTTTATTCAAGCTTAGATCCACATAAACCATTTAGTTTGGGCGATGGGTCTTATTCTCGGGAACTTCTTCCAAAAATTGAAGGATTACAGGTTAAGGAGGAGTATCCCAATGAAGAACTGTTCAAAATGTATATCAGAGGGTTCTATGGTGCCAATCAGGGCCTAAAGGGGATCATGGAATATTCTGAGACGTATTCCCCTTTTTATGATATTGACTTTATGGAGTTTGCCCTCAGCATCCCACTTAAAATCAGGTTTAAAAACAATCTATATAAAAAATGGATCAAAACAAAATATCCGGAGGCAGCCAAATACATCTGGGAAAGGGAAAATGTACCGGTTGACTATAAATACTGGGTTTCCCTTAAGGGAAAAGAGGTGCCTTTAAGTCAGTTGCCGGTCAAGGTAGCTTCTGTACTGGGCTTTGTAAAGCGGGGGGACTCCACTAAAAATCACATGCAGCCTTTGGAATACTGGTATCGGACCAACCCATCCTTAAAAACATTTATGGACGCTTACTATAAAAAAACCATCCACCTTTTGGAAGCTTGGCCAGAGCTGAAAAACGATTGTGAGAAATTGTACGTTAACGGTAACGGAACGGAAAGAGTACAAGTGTTGTCCCTTCTTGCCAGTATGTTCCAGTTTGTTGGTCCCTGAGGTTGGTATTATTCACGGAAAAACTAAAGCGCCCGTATTACGATCATTTTATCGATCATTTTGCCCTAGCGTCCTTTGCTTGGGCTTTTTATGGGTAATCCTTAAAAAGCAAAATGTACTTTTGTCACCCTAAGGTAAATTTAAAACAATATATTTGCCGCTTATTCGTATGATCCGTGATTCAAAATACACTACTGGCTTAGCATTGAAATACGATGGTCGTACGAACCTCGCCTTTTTACCGGGGTCTCCAATTTAATTTTTTAAGGCTCGCCCCCGGAAGGTGCAAAAATAGGTTCCAAATAATGCCTCGTGGGCTCGTTCTGGGGATTTTGACTCCTATAGTTTGGCATAAATGGTTTTGTTGGTCTTTATCCGTTGGTTTTTGAGGGCTATTTTTATTGAAATCATAAATGGTACAACAAGAAATTTAGATTCTTGGCACTGATTTTCAGATATTTGAATTGGTAGCATATATTTTTAACAATTAAATTTTAAACGCTTCCAGGAGTATGGATATTCTAAAGCTTATAGGGCGCAGCGAAGAGCTGTTTGCAAGCGATATAGATACACATCAAAGAGAACTGAATGAAATTGTCCGGAAATCCGTTTTTTTGATCCTAGGCGGTGCGGGATCCATTGGGCAGGCCGTGACCAGGGAAATTTTTAAGCGGAACCCTAAAAAAATCCATGTAGTCGATATCAGTGAGAACAATATGGTGGAGCTCGTTCGGGACGTCAGGAGTTCCATTGGCTATATGGACGGGGAGTTCAAAACCTTTGCCCTGGATATCGGTTCTTTAGAATATGATGCGTTTATAAACAATGACGGGGTTTATGATTATGTGCTCAACCTTTCAGCCCTAAAGCACGTAAGGAGCGAAAAGGATCCTTACACGCTAATGCGCATGATCGATGTCAATGTTTTTAATACCAATAAAACGATTGGTCAGGCCATAGCAAAAGGCACGAAAAAATACTTCTGCGTATCTACCGATAAGGCGGCAAACCCCGTAAACATGATGGGCGCTTCAAAGCGTATTATGGAAATGTTCCTGATGCGCTGGAGTGGTGCCATCTGCATTTCCACCGCGCGTTTTGCCAATGTTGCCTTTTCTGATGGATCGCTCCTGCACGGCTTTAACCAGCGCATCCAGAAAAAACAACCCATTGTGGCACCCTCTGATATCAAACGGTATTTTATCACCCCGCAAGAATCTGGCGAACTTTGCCTGATGTCCTGCATTTTTGGGGAGAACCGCGATATATTTTTTCCGAAATTGAGCGAAAGCCTACATTTAATTTCCTTTGCGGATATCGCGGTAAAATACCTACATCAGTTGGGCTATGAACCGTATCTATGCAGTACCGAAGATGAGGCAAGATATCTTGTCAAAACATTGCCCCAAGAAAAAAAATGGCCCTGTTTTTTTACCGAAAGCGATACAACGGGGGAGAAAGATTTTGAAGAATTTTTTACCGATACGGAAGAACTTGATCTTGAACGTTTCTATAATCTGGGGGTGATCAAGAACCCATTAAAGATCGAAGCGGATAAATTGGATCTGTTTGAAAAGACCATAACAGACCTGCGGAATTCCGGAAAGTGGTCAAAGGCCGAAATACTGGATCTTTTCCACAAGGTGATACCTGATTTTGCACATAAGGAAACAGGGAAATATTTAGATTCCAAAATGTAATGGGGCGATTTCAAGAAACCATATCCTTTATCAGGGAAACCTTTGGGTCAACCGATTTTATCCCCTTGCACGAGCCTCGTTTTCGTGGCAACGAGAAAAAATACCTAAACGATACCATCGATTCCACTTTTGTATCTTCTGTAGGTGCTTATGTAGATAAATTTGAGCAGATGATGCAGCAGATCACGGGAACTCAAAAAGCGGTTGCAGTGGTCAATGGCACTGCTGGTTTACAGGTGGCGTTGCGATTGGTTGGGGTAAGGGCCGGGGACGAAGTGCTCACGCAAGCCCTCACGTTTGTCGCCACGGCAAATGCTATTGCCCATAACGCGGCCCGCCCTGTTTTTCTGGACGTTGATCTTGATACCATGGGGCTATCGCCGAAAGCAGTGTTGCATTTTCTTGAACAGTATGGAGAATTACGTGATGATGGTTGTTATAATAAACATACCGGTAATAAGATAGCGGCCTGCCTACCCATGCACACCTTTGGTTTTCCGGTTAGGATCGACGAACTGATCAAGGTCTGTAAAAATTGGAAAATCCCTGTGGTGGAGGATGCTGCTGAATCATTGGGAAGTGAATTTCATGGCAAACCCACCGGAAGCTTTGGTGATCTTGGTGTTTTTTCGTTTAACGGAAATAAAATCGTCACTTGCGGCGGCGGCGGCGCGATCATAAGCAATTCCTCCGAAATGGGCGAAAAGGCAAAATACCTAACCACCACCGCAAAAAAACCGCACCCTTACGAATATTACCACGACGAACTCGGCTATAATTTCAGGATGCCCAATCTCAATGCAGCCCTGGCCTGTGCACAATTGGAAAATTTAAAGGATTTCCTAAAGAGCAAAAGAGAGCTTGCTCAAGCGTATAGTAGTTTTTTTGACGGGAGGGGAATGAAATTCAGAACCGAGCTGCCGGATACAAAGGCCAATTACTGGTTGATGTGTGTAGAGCTGGAAAACAAAAAGGAACGGGACGGGTTTTTAAAAGAGACCAACGGCGTAAAAGTAATGACCCGACCCATCTGGCAATTGATGTATAAACTGCCCATGTACAAAGATTGTATAAAAGATGAGCAGATAAATGCCGAATTTTTGGAAGATAGGATCGTAAACATACCGAGCAGTGTTAGATAATAAGGTCATATTGGTAGGTTATTCCGGGCATGGGTTTGTGGTGGACGAAGCTGCGATTTTGGCAGGACTAAAACTGATGGGTTATACGGAAATAAAAAAATTAGACATCAATCCATTTGACCTGGACTATTTAGGTTTTGAAATGGACACGGGTTTTGATGGCTGGGATACGAAAACTAACTATATTTTGGGGATCGGTGATAACCGTATCAGGCAGAAAGCGGCTGATTTTATAAGATCAAAAGGTAAAAAAATCATAAACACCATACATCCCGCAAGTTCGGTTTCCGGCACCTGCAAGATGGGATTCGGTAATTTTATAGCAAAGCATGTTTCCATAAACCCTTTGGCCAGGCTGGGGGATTTTTGCATTATCAATACCGGTGCAATAATCGAGCATGAATGCACTATAGGGGATGCGGTACATATTGCGCCGGGCGCGGTATTGGCTGGCAGTGTAAGTGTAGGCGACCTCAGTTTTATAGGAGCCAATGCAGTGGTAAAACAAGGGGTGAAGATTGGGAAAAATGTGGTAGTGGGAGCGGGAGCGGTCGTGCTCAAGGATGTTCCCGATAACCAAATGGTGGTCGGCAATCCCGGAAAAATACAAAAATGAACAAAAAAATAGATTTTAAGGGAAGGATCATAAGCAAAAGCGCATCGCTTCTCGAGGCGATGAAGTTGATGGATTACATTGACCACAAGCTTTTGATCATTGCCGAGGGGCAGACTTTTTTGGGACTTTTGAGCGCCGGGGACATCCAGCGGGCCATTATAGGCGACATCCCCTTAGATACCACGGTGACCGAAGTCACAAGGGACAATATCAAAGTGGCCTCACCAGCCGATTCTTTTGAGAAGATCAAAGAGTTGATGTTCAGGTACAGGATGGAGCTCTGCCCCGTGCTGGACAAAGAAAAAAAAATCTTGGAGATCTATTTCTGGGAGGATATTTTTAGCGAAAGCCCGTCACAGCCCCAATCCCAATTTGAGCTACCGGTCGTCATCATGGCCGGTGGTTTTGGCACCCGGTTAAAACCACTGACCAATGTGCTGCCCAAGCCGCTCCTCCCGGTCGGCGATACCACGATAATCGAGCAGATCTTTAAAAGGTTCAGCCGTCACGGTTCCAGCCGGTTTTACATTTCGGTAAACTATAAGGCGGAACTGATCAAATATTACCTTAAAACTCAGAAGCTGCCCTATACAATACGTTATTTTGAGGAAAACAAACCCATGGGCACCGCAGGGAGCCTGTCGATGTTGAAAGACGCTATCAAGGAAACCTTTTTTGTCAGCAATTGCGATATCATAATCGAACAGGATTATTCAGAGATCCTAAAGTACCACCGGGCCAACGAAAATGAGATTACCATAGTTGCCGCGCTGAAACATTACCCAATCCCCTACGGGACAATAGAAACAACAGATAAGGGGAAATTGGTCAAATTAACCGAAAAACCGGAACTGACCTTTAAGATCAACAGCGGGATGTACATCCTAGAACCCCATTTGCTCGATGAGATACCCAAGGATGAGTTTTTCCATATTACACATTTAATCGAAGAGATCAAAAAACGGAAAGGTAAAATAGGGGTTTTCCCCGTAAGCGAAAAATCCTGGAAAGATATAGGCGCGTGGGACGAATATTTAAAGAATATCAAGAATGCCTAAGAAGTACTAACTGGAACTCTAAATAACTGTTTCTTAAGGGTTTAATTAAAATTCCTACTATCTTTTCAGTACCTGTTATTATTTCTGAGCAATATATTACGAATGGATAAGGGTTTACTGTTTATCCCTTTAACCGTTCAATCGTTAACGGAATGCTGTTTATTTTTTTAACTCGTTTATTTGTTAACTGTTAACTGCTAACTGCTAATTGCTAACTGTTTACTGTTTACTGTTTACTGTTTAACCGTTAACTCGTTTATTATTAACCGCTAACCGCTAACTGCTAACCGCTAATTGTTTATTGTTTAACTGTTTATTACCCAATACCCACTCCCCACTGTTTCAAGTCAGATATTATATTTAAACTTTATGATTATATATAACTTATTATTAGTGATTTAGGATTATTTTTCTAAGACTGTTGGCTATGGAATTCATACGAATGATTTGGAGTACCGTTTTTATACCACTGTTTTCCACAACCTTTTTTGATTTTTGAAACGCCAATTTTTGAAGGGAACGCCAATTTGAAAAGTAACTAATTAACCAACCAACGGATCATGACCATACAGATAGACGGCACCAATACAGTGAACAAAGGGGCAGAACTCATGCTTTATGCCGTTCTGGAGCGGCTGGAGCAGCACTACAGCAAGGCTAAAATAATCTATGTGCCGAGTATTCGCAGCAATCACTATCCCATAGATACGGCATTATCCCTTCATGAACGTAAAATACTGCGCTATTCACGCTATCCCGAAGCGGTCTTAAGGCGCCTGCAGTGGCCCCGGTCTTACTTTACGGCAAAATATCCCAGTGCAGATCTTGATGTGGTGCTAGATGCCGGTGGCTTTCAGTTTTCAGACCAGTGGGGCTATCCTTTCCACTATATTGACCTACTGGAGAATTATTATAAAAAACTACATGCCAGCGGTTGCAAGATCATTTTTCTTCCGCAGGCCTTTGGGCCTTTTGAGAGCGTACAGGGCAAGAAATCCGTAGCGATCATAAATGCCTACGCCCATCTGATTGTTGCCCGGGAGCAGATTTCTTATGATTACCTCATTGCCGCTGGGGCAGATCCCGCCAAAGTGAGGATCTACCCAGATTTCACACTTGCCGTTTCCGGAACACTCCCAGAAAACCTGCTGCACCTTAAAAACAAGGCCTGTATCATCCTAAACAGAAAAATGATCACGCATACCAAGCATGGGACCGGGCAGTACCTCGGGCTAATGCAAGAACTGATTCAGCATATTGTTAAAAACGGCAAAGATGTTTTTTTATTGAACCATGAAGGTAACGCTGATCTGCAACTGTGCCATACCCTCAATGCGGCAATGGAGGATAAGCTGGAGGTGGTCACCGACCTCAATGCCAAACAGATCAAAGGGGTCATAGGGCAATCCTATATGGTCATTTCCTCACGTTTCCATGGGGTTGCCAGTGCACTCAGCCAGGGCGTGCCCTGTTTATCCACCAGCTGGAACCATAAA
>JBDNGW010000444.1:0-3229 GCA_041689735.1 Leeuwenhoekiella sp.
AAAATTGTAGAGCTTTTCGCCCAAAGTCAAAAACAAAAACCTAACCTATGAAAAATTTTACATTAGGTATAGAGGAAGAGTTCCAGATCCTGGACAGCGATACGCTTATGCTACGCTCGCACATGTCAAAAATACTGGAGGGCGGCAAGGTTTTTCTACAGGAGCGCATCAAGGAAGAAATGCACCAGGCGGTGGTGGAAATGGGCACGAATGTGTGTGAAAACATCGACCAGGCCCGCGATGAGGTTTCTTATCTGCGTCAGCAGGTGATCCAGTTGGCCGATAATGAAGGCATGAAAGTGGCAGCGGCGGGCACGCATCCATTTTCGCACTGGCGGGATCAACTGATCACGCCAACCCCCCGTTATGACGCACTTATCGAAGAAATGAAGGATGTGGCACGCTCCAACCTTATTTTTGGTATGCACGTGCACGTGGGGATTCCTGACCGCGAAGAAGGGCTGCAGATTATGAATGTGGCACGTTATTTTCTTCCACATTTATATGCGCTCTCTACTAATTCGCCGTTTTGGGAAGCACGCGATACCGGTTTTAAATCCTTCCGGTCTAAAATATTTGACAAGTTTCCCCGTACTGGTATCCCACCGTATTTTAGCAGCGTGGCCGAATATGACAATTTTGTGGAGATTCTTGTCAAGACCAATTGTATAGACAACGGCAAAAAAATTTGGTGGGACATTCGCCTGCACCCGTTCTTCCCTACCGTAGAATTCCGTATTTGCGATATGGCGATGACCGTAGATGAGGTGATCTGCCTTGCGGCAGTCATGCAGTGCATCATTGCAAAATTGCACAAATTGCAGAAGCAAAACCTTACGTTTAGAACCTATCGCAGGGTGCTTATCAACGAGAATAAATGGCGCGCCGCCCGCTGGGGCATTGAGGCAAAACTCATTGATTTTGGCAAAAAAGAGGAAGTGAGTTTTACAGTCTTAATCAATGAACTTCTGGAATTTATAGACGATGTGGTAGATGAGCTGGGCTGTCGCAAAGAGGTGAATTTTGTACATAACATGATTCAGCAGGGCTCTGGCGCAGACCGCCAACTAGCGGTTTTTGAGGAGACCGGAGATCTTAAAGAAGTGGTGCGGTATATTGTGGGAGAAACTGCGAAGGGGCTGTAATTCCCAACTCCCCACCCGGCCTCCCCAAAGGGGAGGAGTTTTGCGTATGAACTATTAATTTTGATAGCCTTACAAGCTCCCTTCCCTTTGGGACTTGCATCCGACGAGTGTAGCGAGAGGAATGCACTGGGATGGGAGGATGGTTGGGGAGTTTTAACAATCCACTATTAAAAAATAGGCTTCGAAATCCGTAATTTTGCCCGTTAGATTAAACTTAATGATGGAAAATACCTATAGAATCGCGATTTTAGATATGAATGCCGGTGTGACTAATGAGGGCATGCGCTGTATCAAAATGATCGCGGGACAATTTTTAGAAAAAGAGGAAACAAAAGGCACTTATGACATTTTTGATGTGCGTGTCAAAAACGAACTTCCCGATATTAATGATTATGATATTTTTATTTCTTCCGGCGGGCCGGGATCGCCTTTAGTACTTGGCGAAGCTTGGGAAAAACCCTTTTTTAATTTTTTAGATGGTTTATTGCACCATAACCTGACCAATGAGAACAAAAAGTTTGCGTTTTTGATCTGCCATTCGTTTCAGTTGGCTTGTGTGCATTGGGATTTGGCCAAAGTGACTAAGCGAAGATCCACTTCTTTCGGCATTATGCCCATACATAAAACCGATACAGGAAAAATCGACAAACTATTAGAAGGCCTCAATAATCCATTTTACGCAGTAGATTCCAGAGATTATCAAGTAATACGGCCTGATAAGCGCAAGATAGAAAGTTTAAGCGGGTCTATTTTTTGTAGGGAAAAAATGCGTCAAAATATTCAACTGGAACGTGCAATAATGGCCATTCGCTTTAGCGCGGAAATCGTGGGTACTCAGTTTCACCCAGAAGCCGATGCGGAGGGGATGATGCGTTATTTTCAGAAAAAGGAAAAACGCAGCCAGATCGTCAAGCGCTTCGGAAGCAAAAAATATATCCAGATGATGGATTATCTGGACGATGATGATAAAATATTGCTGACGCATAGGCAGTTTATACCTCGTTTTTTGGAGCGTGCCGCTGCACATATTGAAGAATACAGATACGTTGTTCTATGATCCCAGAAATCCGAAAAAAATTCAATGCCGGTTATAAAAAAGAATACTATAAAAACCTGCAACAAGAAGTGCTTGACACCTTTGGCGAGCCTTGCGGATTTCGGATTTCAGAAACACCCGTTTTTATCAATAAAGACCTAAAAAAGAAGGTTTTTGACGCCTGTGGGGCGATTATTGAACAGTTGGATACGATTGACCTTAATGCCATTCGGGAGCAATTTATTTCGAGGGAATTACAAAGTCCGGCAGCTTTGGGAAAACCGCATTTTCTGGCCATTGACTTTGGCCTTTGTACCGGTGAGAATGGCGAAATTGTACCTCAATTGATAGAATTGCAGGCATTTCCGTCCTTGTTTTTTTATCAGCCGTTTCTGGGAAAAGCGTATTTGAACAACTATCCCAACTTTCCGGAAGGCGATTTTCATTACTTTTTTAGTGATTTGGACGAACAAACCTATGTTGAGGAGCTACGGAAGCTTATTCTAGGCGATCATCCAGTCGAAGAAGTCATTCTTATGGAAATCTTTCCCGACAAGCAAAAAACCCGTATTGATTTTACTGCTACCAAGCAAGCGCTGGGTATCGAAACGGTTTGTATGACTAAAATCAGCAAAGAGGGAAAACAGCTTTTCTACACTATAAACGGTCAAAAAACACCAATAAATAGGATATATAACCGCGTGATCGTCGACGAACTCAAAAATATTCCCGATCTAAAAACCCAGTTTCAATTCACTGATGATCTCGATGTGGAATGGGTCACGCATCCCGATTGGTTCTTTATGATTTCCAAGTCTATTTTGCCACTGCTGAAGCACAAATACGTTCCAAAATCCTATTATTTAAATGATTTTCCGGAAGATTTAGAGTTGAGCGATTATGTCCTTAGGATCTGTTCAGAAATAAAGTGACCGAATTATAGGCAGTTATTTTGTTCATCAATAAGGCGAAAAACGCAGACATAGCCGTAGCTATGGCGAGTATTTTCAACGCAGTTGCTGGGCAAAAGAACCCATAGAAATGGGCA
>JBDNGW010000445.1:0-3017 GCA_041689735.1 Leeuwenhoekiella sp.
ACGATTTCCCTAAAATTCGGGTAAAAATGGCTAAAAATGACCTTTTAAGGTTCATTAACGAGGATTCGGTGGGCGTTTCTGTTCCGCAGCGTGTTCAGCTTATGGCAGATCTCGCCGGCACCACAAAACAAGTAGATGCCATAGTGAATCTGACCACTTCTTCTGGAAACATCAACCTAAATGGAAACGCTGATGTTGCTGATGCCATTGCTTTTAATGGAAAAGTAAATGTGGACTCGCTCCAACTGGGTCAAATCTTAAAAAACGACCAACTGGGAGCACTCACTTTAAAAGTAGAGGCAAAGGGAAGTGGCAGTAACCTGAGCACCTTAGATGCGCAACTTGACGCTACTATAGAAAGTATGGCGCTTAATAACTACGCCATAAAAGATCTAAAGTTAAACGGAACTTTGAAAAATGGTGAGGGCGATATAAAATCGGCTTATAAAGATGAAAATCTGAATGCCGCTTTAAATACCCATGTAGTTTTGGATACCGCAAGCGTGCAGGCCAATATAAAGTTAGATATAAAAGGGGCAGATCTACAGGCACTCAGCCTGACCTCGCGGAATGTAAAAAGCGCCCTAAAACTCAATGCTGATTTTAAGGGTAACGCAGATTCCTTTACGCTCAATTCGCAAATAACCGAAGGAGTGGCCGTTTATGATAATAAATCTTACCTTTTCGGTGATCTCAATATAAAAGCCTTTGTAAAACCCGACACCACATCAGTAGATATTACCAATAGGATACTCAATCTGCATTTAGAATCAAATACAAATCCCGCAACTTTCAGCAGTGCCCTGCAACGTCATATAAATACCTACCTCACGTATACCCCGCGGACAGATACACTTACCAAGCCGGTAAAATTAAAGATCACCGGTTCCATAAATCAGGCTCCTGTACTTAAAGAGGTGCTTGTCTCAAATCTTCAACAGCTTGATACGGTTAAGATCAGCGCAGATTTTGATGAGCGCCGGCGTAAACTTACCGCGAGTATAAGCGCGCCATTTATCAATTATGGCGGCAAAACGCTGGACAGTCTGGCTTTCAACTTGAATTCTGACGATACCGCGCTGCGTTTTGATTTCGGCCTGCGAGAATTAAAGGCGGGTCCCATTGCAATAAACACCACCATTCTGAACGGGCAGATTGCCAATAAGCAGCTAAATCTAGATTTTACATCTTATGATGATAAGGAAAAACTGGTGCATTTCCTTTCAAAAATAGCCAGGGTAGACGAAAATCTCCAGATAAGCATAGATCCTTCAGAACTTATTTTGAACAGAAACCCATGGACGATCAATGCCAATAATAAGATCATTTTAGCCGAAAACCTGACCCGTTTTAAAGATTTTATCCTCAGCCGTAACGATCAGCAATTGGAAGTAAGCAACGCAATGCCCGGCATTAAGGCCGACCATATTGGGATTGCTTTTGAGAATTTTAAGTTGGCCACTTTTCTTAGTTACCTCAATCCTGACGAAAATCTGGCAAACGGTTCGCTTAACGGTAATTTTATTATTGAAGATCCTGCTAATAGTCCTGGGTTGCTGGCAGATCTCAAGATCAATGATTTTAAAGTTACTGGGGTTGATATGGGAACGCTGGTCCTTCAAGCCAATTCAGAAAATGGCAGGGATTATAAATTTGACCTTGGCATTAACGGGGGCGCGGCAGATCTTGATCTTACCGGTTCATACGAGGCGAGTCCAGAAGCGGCCAAGCTGGATCTTAATTTGGATCTCAATGAGGTGAAGATAAAAACGCTCGAGGCGTTTTCTTCTGGCGAATTAAAAGAAACCGAGGGCAGTCTGGCCGGTAACATAAAAGTTAGTGGTACCACAGCAGCTCCTATTTATGACGGTAATATCACCTTTAACGATGCCGCATTTAAGATTTCTAAGTTGAACACTCGTTTTCTGCTCGCGCAGGAAACTATAAAGTTGGATAATAAAGGTATTTATTTTGATGAATTTAAAATCCAGGATCCACAGCAAAATACTTTCACCGTAAATGGAACGGTGGGCACCGAAAATCTTTTGGTGCCCACATTTGATCTTGACTTTAAGGCAAATGATTTTCAGGTGCTCCATTCTACAAAGGATGATTTTGACCTTGTTTATGGTGACCTGAGTTTTGACGCCGATGCCAGCCTCACCGGAAATCTTAATGTACCTAAAGTAGATCTCGATCTTACGGTAGGTGAAGATACCAATGTCACTTATGTTTTGCCAGCTTCCCAGGCTCAGATTGAATCTATGGATGGCGTGGTGATTTTTGTGGATAAGGAAAACCCAGATGCCATACTTACCCAGACTGAAGAACAGTCGTACACCTTAGCAGGCATTGATGTGACAGCGCGCTTAAAGGTTAACAAAACCGCCATTTTTAATATTGTTATCGATGAGGAAAGTGGCGATAATTTACAGGTACAAGGTGACGCCGATCTTGATTTTACCATGAAGCCCAATGGCCGAATGACCTTGACCGGAATTTTTGAAATCGACAAAGGCCATTATGAATTAAGCCTGTATAATTTGGTCAAAAGGCGTTTTGTACTTGCCCAGGGCAGTCAGGTGGTCTGGAATGGCGATCCTCTTAATGCTTCCCTGAATGTGAGTGCCTATTATGGTTTAGAAACTGCTGCCAGTGGGTTAATGAATGCTACTAATGATGCTACGCTAGAACAAAAGGCTAAGCAAGAATTGGAGTTTCAGGTCTATCTCAATGTAGACGGCGAGCTTATGCAGCCAGTAATTACGTTTAACCTTGATATGCCCAAAGAAGAACAGGGAGCCATTGGTGGGCAGGTTTATGCCAGGGTCCAACAACTCAATCAGCAGGAAAATGAGCTCAACAAGCAGGTTTTTTCCCTGCTGGTGCTCAATAAATTTTTCCCGAATTCTGGCAGTGATGGTTCTAGTGGGGGTACGGCAAGTATTGCGCGTGATAATATTAACGATGCAATTTCTGATCAGTTGAATACTTTTTCCGATAAATTACTGGGCAAT